>PRDT01000022.1 GCA_003173995.1 Candidatus Levyibacteriota bacterium
ATCCACCGAGACTTCGTGTAGAAAAGCCCCATGATGTTTGCCAAACATAATCATTTTGCCCTTCTTTATTTTGGAATGATATGTTAAATGCTTTTGAAAAATTCTGTCCCAAATTATGTGACGTACATGCTTGGAGTGCTTTACCGTCTGGCATCAGTGCTTCAACTGTATAGGTAGCCTTTGCACCAGCAAATTTTTCTGTTGCACTTTTGGTACCTGTGAGGACTGGCATTGCATAATAATCTTCATATGTCTTTCTGTACCATTCAAGTGCTTGCGTCTGCATCGCAACCGCATCTGCTTCTGATGCGTGTGCTGTATGACCTTCCTGCCAGAGAAATTCACTTGTTCGAAGAAAAAGATACGTTCGCTTCTCCCATCTCACCACATTGTTCCACTGATTAATGACGACTGGTAAATCTCGCCAACTCTGAATCCATTTTGCATACATTTCATACATAATGGTTTCACTTGTTGGACGCACAACAACTGGCTCTTCTAATTTTTCTCCTCCCCCAATAGTCACAACTGCAAGTTCTGGCGAAAAGCCTTCAACATGTTCTTTCTCTCTTTTGAGAAATGACATTGGAATAAAAAGTGGAAAGTATGCATTTTGGACACCGCCTGCCTTAAACATGCCATCAAGCACTTTTTGTACACTTTCCCACAATGCATATCCATATGGACGAATCACCATTGTCCCTTTCACTGGACCATAGTCTGCAAGCTGTGCTTTTTGCACAACATCGTTATACCACTCAGAAATATTTTCGCTCTTTTTTGTAATTTCTTTTTTCGTAAAATTCATAGTCTTAGTATATCAAAATCTTTCTGAAAAATTATAACTCTAAATACGTAATAGTATTTCCAGTCCATGCAAGAAATTTTTTCAAATCTTCTGTTGATATAACAAGAGTCGCTGTATTGATATTTGGATGATATCCCAATCTCTCATATTTTCGTAAACCTCTATCAACAATCACTTTCACTGATTTATCAGTATTATTGATAAGGCCAAATGGTGATACAGACCCAGGTGTAAGTCCGAGATACTGCATCATTCGCTCAGGAGATGCAAAACTTAATTTACTTTCACCCAAAACTAACGCGAGCTTTTTTAAATCAAGCCTTTTAGTACTTTCCATTACTACCAAATAATGAGTGTCTCCTTTTGCATTGCGAAGAAAAAGATTTTTACTCTTTCCTGCATCAATTCCCCTATCATACTTTGCTGCTTCCTCTACTGTATACACCGCAGGATGCTCAAATTTCTCAAAAGAAATCTCCAATTGTTGTAATATTTGATATATATCTGCCATATTATTTGATTTTATTTTTTTCTAAATAATTTGTATACCAACTGTAATTATGGCCAAAAAATTTAGCTAGTAATTCTATCCCTAATTCTGCTGTTTGCCCATCAATATCTTGTAAGGGATTATATTCAACAACATCAACACCAATAACAGTACACTTTTCACCAATATACTGTGCAATAGTTGTTATTTCTCTATAACTTAGCCCTGCTTTATTAGGCATTCCTGCACCAGGAGCATACACACTATCAATCACATCCAAATCAAGGCTTATCCATAGATATTTCACTTGTGATTGCAATGTATCAATGAGACCAAATAAAGGACCAAGTCCATAAGACAGGACATCAAATATACGATATGTTACAAGGTTTTCTTTTTTTATAAGTTGTACCTCTGCTTCATCCAAGTCATTTCCTCCTATATGCAACAAATTTTGCTTAGCAATTTTTGTTGTATTATCATAAATTCCAGTTAATTTTTTATTACCAAATCCCATTAAAGACGCTAAATGCATGCCATGAATATTCCCTGTTGTCGTTGTTTTATCAGTATTCATATCACCATGTGCATCAAAATAGATAAGGCCAATATCGCCTTTGACTGCCACTGATGCTCCTGATATAGCACCAAGACTTATTGAATGATCTCCTCCCAAAACAATCATCTTGTTACCCTTTATTATGTGCTGTTTTACTTTCTTTGCACTTTCCTCAGATACTCGAAGGATTTCGTCTAAATATTTCATCTTTGGATCACCAATTGCGAGTGAATCCCTGGCTTTGCAAGGAATATCTCCTATATCTTCAATTACCATATCTGCACTCATGAGTTTTTTCACTATATCCTGATATCGAAATGCACTCGCCCCCATATCAACCCCAAGGTTTTTAGCACCCAAATCAAGAGGAATCCCAAGTAGTGAAATAGTGTTTTTCATTTTATATCCTTTCTCACAATTGACATCAAATTTTTTGGATCTCTCATAGAGGGAATCAAATTACGATCTTCTCCGATATGATATTTTTCAGATAATTCATAAGTTAGTCGAAGGACAGAATAATCTTCAAGTCCAATACCCACCGAATCAAATAATGTTATTTCATTTTCATTTGCTCTTCCTTTTTTCTTTCCATTCACTAATTCATGCATTTCTGCATACACTAATTTTCGTGCTACTTTTTCGCTAAATTTCTGGATTTCTCCCTCAATAAATGACTGATCAAAATATTCAACGACTACTCGACTTCTTGGTAAAATACTTTTTTCAAGTTCTGTTTTATTAATCGTATCTCCACCAAGTGCATTTATATGGACCCCTTCCTTCACCCAAGCATTTTTAATAACATGCACATTTGCTTTACAAGCGGTAACAACGGTAATTATATCTGCTCCTTTTACTGCCTCTTCAGCGCTCTTACATCGAACCAACTGTACTTTCATTCCTTTCATATTTTTTTCAAATTTATCCATTGCCTTTTTATCAATATCAAAATACCTCACTTCAGTTATTTTTCGAACAAGTTGTAAGCCTTTTATTTGAAATTCACTCTGTGCTCCAGTCCCAATAATTGCAACGACTTTCGCATTTTTACGTGCCATCAAATCTGTTGCCAAAGCAGATGTCGCAGCTGTACGAAGAGCTGTTAAAATAGTCATCTCACTAAACATGAGTGGATAGCCGTTATCAATGCGAGATAACTGTCCTGTTGCAACAACAGTCATTTTCCCGGTCAGT
The DNA here is from genome assembly GCA_003173995.1 of Candidatus Levyibacteriota bacterium. GTDB lineage: Bacteria > Patescibacteriota > Microgenomatia > Levybacterales > UBA12049 > PRDT01. The sequence continues at coordinate 3,055 of PRDT01000022.1, forward strand.
GGATTCTTAGGATGACAATTAACATATTTAAATGTGTAATATTTGTCATTGTCACAAATAGGCATCAACTCCAAAACTCCACCTGGGACATGCATGGCAGGTCGAGGCATTTTGGTAAATGAGTCCCACCGACCAAAATCCCTTTTTAAGGCCTTCATCAAATCCTTTATATAGTTATCCAATCCATATTGTTGGATAAGTTGTGCTACTGATTCTATCGTTATAATTTTCATATGTTTTTCTCCACTAAAAAACCTCGTCACTGCCAACCAAAGAGTAATTCTTTGATTAACAAGGACGAGGCTTTGCTCGTGGTACCACCTTGCTTATACTCATTCATGCTCTTCTTTTTACTCAAACAAAGAGTGCGGTCTTTTACGGTTTCGCCTCCGTGCTATCTTTCGTAGCCTGCTCCAGGGTAGGAAATCCCTTTCAACGCATTGAGTAAAGTATATACAGATCCTTTCATCTTGTCAAGTAATGTAAGATCCTATAATTGTGTCCTCTAAGATAGTGTGTTATACTTTTTATCTTATGAGTTATCAAGATCGTAGTGGCAAATCAAACGGCCCTGTTCCATCAGAAATTTCTCCACAGCAAAGAGAATTTTTATTGAGTTCTCATCGTACTTTAGTACATGATGCACTTATTCGAACAACAGATATCCAATATGATAGTAACAACAATATTTTTCGGTTGGTGGCAGCAGATGGACAGCCTCTTCTTGGTCTTTCAGTTCGTCCCCTTCAGACAAGGGATGGATTTGATGCAACACTTTCATTTGTTGGAGGAGGCGGTCAAGAGAGACAACGATCATACTCACTAAAATACCGTCGCAATCCTATGGACCCCACAAGCCCAGCCTATATTCAGGAAGCTCTCCGTATTGAAGGCACTGCCGAAAACGGACCATATATAGATGCCCGAGTTTTGCCACAAAGAGCAGTAGACTTCTCTGCATCACAGAGACAAACACTTGCCACCTCAGAAGTACTTGCAGCACGACTAGCACAAATTTTGGCATCAGCTCCTCCAGAAAGTCAAAGAAGAATGCCTACTACCCGAGCAACATTACGCCAGCTTGAAGACGCTTACTCGACTATTCAATATGCAAGAGATGCACTTACACTTGGTTATCCCCCTTCTCAAGCAGAGATTCCTTATATGCTCCCTCGTGCTGGGGTGCCATTAGTTCTCCATGCCCATCAAAAGGGAAATGAAACACATAATTTAATTGGATTTGATCAGCATCAAGGAATTTTCATTTCTGATCCACCAAGAGCAGGGACCATTATTATCTCCCCCGATGGAGCAATAGCAACTGAGGGTTATTTCCAACTACCGCAAAATGATCCTGGGTTTGATCCTCGCCGTCATTTTGGTGTTCCACCCGAAACCTATGCTGTTATCCAAAGTCATGTATTATTTGATGAAGTAACAAGAAGAGCGCGTTCACTTATAGCTCCTGATGGACGAGTAACAGATCCAGCAACACTCGGAATATACGAACGAATGTCAGGGATACTCCTTCGAGCAGGAGTAAGAAACACTCACTAACTTCTCCCAGCTATTTTGATCATTGAGATGAGACCTGGATACCTTCGTAATAGTCTCCGTCCATACAATGAATATCTATCAACAAGTGCACCAATAACGACACGATGTGCTGTTGGACAATGACTAGCTGCCTCAAATAGATTTCTGGTAATTTCCCTTCTTGTCTGTCTCACAAGTGGAGTATCACCTTGTGAGTGACAAAGATTCCATTCTCTTAATCGTTCCCCAGCCATACATGCTAGCGTATCTTGAAAAAGGTAGAAGCTTTAACAGGTCTCTAAGAGAGTATCAGCGTTGGTTAAGAACGATGTAAGAAAATTCACAAAAAGTATAAGAGCCTCTTACAATACTTTGTGTAAATTCTTATGTTGGGAAGATATGCTGGCTCTATGGCTCAAGAATCCGAATCAGAATTATTTAATTCAACAACCTACCACAGTCCTATTTCCTATGAGCAAGCATATGGTATTCTCAACCGACATATGGGTACTTCAACAAAATTACTTCTCACTGTTGTAAGGCATGATACAGAAGAAATAGCACATGAAAGTATCTATGATCTTTCTACCGAGTGGACACGCAAACATCAAGAGCAAATTGCTTTTTGGATGAGAAGAGTAACCAGAGTGAGAGTAATGGAACAAATGCCCGCTAGTAGAGACAGAAAAGGAGCAGCGTAGTTATTTTTTTGTTACTTTATGTCCACCAAATTCTCGCCGAAGGGCTGCCACCATTTTTGCAGCAAATGAATTTTTAATAGTTGCATCTTTTTGGGATTTTTGACGAAATACTAAAGAATCTTCAATAACTGTCACTGGCACTTTTTCTTTCTTTGCAGCATCAATTGTCCATTGTGCCTCTCCTGATTCATCTATTTCACCCGCTATATCAGAAAGTGTTGCATTTTTATCTAATGCATCCGCTGCTCTATCAATAAGAAAGCTTGAGATAATAGTCTCCTTTTGCCAGATATGAGCGATTTTGTCCAGCTCGAAAGTGAATGGTGCTTTCTCCAAAACCCCAAATCCTTCTCCAATTGCTTGCATCATGCCATATTCAATGCCATTGTGCACCATCTTCACAAAATGTCCAGCACCACCTGTTCCAAAATAGTCATACCCCCCATGCGGCTTGGAAAGACTTTTCAAAATTGGCTCTATTTCTTTATATGCACTTTTATCTCCTCCAACCATGAGCGGGAAACCATTCTCTGCAGCGAGAATCCCTCCACTAACGCCAATGCCCAAAAAACGAATATGCTTTTCACTAAAGGCTTTTGCACGTCTTTCACTGTCTTCCCAATTCGCATTTCCTCCATCAATAACAATGTCCTCTTTATCAAGGAAGGTAAGTAAGGCTTGCATAACTTCTTCTGTTGCAGATCCTGCTGGAAGCATAGACCAAATAATTCTTTTACCATGAAGCGCATGAGCTAATTCTCCGAGGGTCTCAACTGATTTGAACTGTTTCTTTTCATCAGAAGAAAGTTGCTTGTAGAGCTCTTCAATTGGTTGAGGCGACCTATTCCAGACTGTTAGTTCATGTCCATCTGCTAAAAGCTTTCTGACAATTCTTCCACCCATTTTTCCAAGGCCAACAAATCCGAGTTTCATACCCTCAACTATAACAAATTTATTTCCCTATCGCTATGGAGATTTTATCTGCCTGGCATTGTCATATGAAACATTTGTTGATTGAGAGGATCTAATGTAGCATGCCACCCAAGACGAGCAAAAAATCCGTGACCTCTACTTCCTATGTAAACATTGGCAATAACATGTCCTACTCCTCTTTCTTCTGCCGTCTCAACAAACTGTCTTACTAAAGCTTCTGCCACGCCAGTTTTGCGTGCATTTTCCACAACATGAATTCCTTGAAGGTGTGTAAAGTCATATGATTTTTGTGGATGAGGTGCTTTCCCAAAGATAAAGCCAACCGGTACTCCATCTTGCTCAGCAATATGATAGGTATATCTCCACTCTGGTTCTTCATCTCTTAGTCTCTTTGCATGAAGCTCAAAAAGCCCTTCATGAGAAATTCTTCTTCGTGTTGTATCGTGGTGTAACAAACCTTGTTCCAATGCAAAAGCAAAATCTGTAACAATAGATAAATCCTCAATTGTTGCCCTTCTCACAATAACATTTGAACTCACGTGTTCACGAATGACATGACCATCATCAGTTGTATCTAATTCAGCAGCCATAAAGACTTGAGTAGCGTTTATATTACCATAAACTATCTTGAGATGCAGAAGAAAAGTATGCTCTATTTATTGCATGAGGGAAAGATCACCATTGATGATTTTCGGCTGCATGAGACGTACTTCATATCCCCATGGCACTTCTTCCCAATGAGGCACTTCTTGCCATAGAAAGAGCTTTTTCCCTAAATAATATGCAAGTCCCATTTCCATAAGTGCTGATGGACCAACATATCCTTTTATTCCTCTCTTATCCAAATTTAATGTTAACAGGGCATCTGCTTTTGCAACTTCATCAAAATTTTTCTTCAGAATTGCTGTCTCTTGGCCATTTGATAAATCAACTTTGAAAGATTCAATACTATCAGGTGCTTTTGCTAAGTCTTCTGTCTCTAAAGGAACAAGAACAGTAAAACCTTTCTCTTCAAGCTGCTTCTTCACCTCAAGAATTTTTTCTGTGAAGGTCATACTGGATGAAATGAAAATTGTCATAGCCACTTCCTCCCATCTTTTGCCATGAGTTGGTCTGCTGCTTCTGGTCCCATACTCCCTTTCTTGTATTGGAAAACTTCAGTCATACCTTTTTCCCACCCATAAAGAATTTTTTCAATAAATGTCCACGAGGATGCCAACTCATCAGAGCGATTAAACAGCATCTGATCTCCAGTAAAAATATCTACCAATACTTTTTCATATGCATCAATTCCTTTTGTTCCAAATTGTTCGTCATAGGTAAAATGCATATTCACTGTCTCCAGATTTAATTTACTTCCTGGTGTCTTAGCAATTGTCTTTATAGTAATTCCCTCATTAGGCTGAATTCGGAATGTTAGAATATTTCCTTCTTCAGGACATCCAATTTCTTTAAAAAGAAGATGACATGTTTGCTTAAAAACAATAGACATCTCCACCTTATTTTCCTCTAACTCTTTTCCTGCCCGCATGTAAAATGGCACCCCAGCAAAGCGCGGTGTATTTACAAAAAATTTCGTTGCAACATAGGTATCTGTCTCTGAGTCAGGATCAACATCTTTTTCATCTTTATACCCTTCGTATTGTCCTCTGACGACATTTTCGCCAACTGCGTCTGGCTCGATACAAACAATTGATTGAATAGCTTTGGCCCGTGCATCTCTGACTCCTTCTTTTGAAAAGCTTGTTGGCATTTCCATTGCAATACTCGCCATAAGCTGCATCAAATGATTTTGCATAACGTCCCGAAGCATACCTACACCATCAAAGAATTTACCACGCTTTTCAATGCCCTTTTTCTCAGCAAATGTTATCTGGACATGATCAATATATTCATTATTCCAAATTGGTTCAAAAATGCTATTAGCAAATCGAAAAACCAAAATATTTTGTACTGTCTCTTTACCCAGATAATGATCGACTCGAAAAATTTGTCTTTCTTCAAAAACTTCTGAAAGTGTCTTATCCAAATTTCTTGCTGTCTCAACATCTTTACCAAAAGGTTTTTCTATAGCAATTCGTGTCCATTTACTACTTCCCTGTCCACAACCTTCGGATAATTTGGTTGTCTGGAGGTAATGCAAAATAGTCTGATAATTTTCTGGTGGCGTTGCTAAGTAGAAAATACGAGTAATACATGCACCCATCTGCTCATCAATCTTCTGTAATTTTTCAACAAGTGCTTCATATCCCCAACTCTCATCAAAATTTCCTTGTTGGTAATATAAATGCTTTGCAAAGTCTTTCCATTCTGACTTGTGTCGATATTCTTCAAAAAGGTCTGCAAATTCTTCTTGTGTCAAAGGCCGACGAGAAAATCCAACAATATAAAATTCTTCAGGGAGTTGTTTATTGGAAAAAAGTGTGTAAAGAGCTGGGATAAGCTTGTTATGTGCCAAATCTCCAGTTGCTCCAAAAATAACAAATACAAAGGGTGACTGCATGACTTTCCTATTCTAAATCTTTTGATCAGTAATAAAAAGAGTCTTTTTTGCAATATCTGGCTCATGGAAAAATCGTGCTGGGATTTCATCAAGTGGTCCGGAAGTAAATATTTTTTGCATCATTTCTCCCTTTTCTTTCCCAAAGACAAAGACAATGATGTAATCGAGTAACGATAATCCTGCAAATGTCATCGTCAGTCTTTCTCCATATTTTTTCTTATCATCAATTTCTGAGACATATAAATATTTTCTGTCTTCATCAAAAAGTGGATCGGTAAAATCTTTTCTATGAGGCATGATACTGGCGATATGTCCATCAGGACCAATTCCTAAAATACCAACAGACTTTGGAAATTTGAAGAATAAATCTCTCACTTCTTCATCGTATGCTTTTGCAGCTTGGACTCTATCTATTCCTTCATACAACATTGAATAAAATGGAATATGCAATTTTTCAAAATACGGCAGAAGGCCACTGTCTCTAACCATTTTCTCATTACTATTGTCATGAAATGGAGCTCCAAATCGCTCATCACTCATCCCAACAGCTGCTGGACGAATAATTTGTTCTTTCGCTAATGTTTCATATAAAAGTCGCGGAGTCTTACCACCTGAAAGGAAGAAAACAGTCTTATTATCTATTTGGTCATACAGCGCTTCTTTTGCCCTTGTTATTCCCTGTTCCATTGAATCGACCAAGATAAGTTGCATTCGTCTATTCTACTCTATCAAGACATGGGAAAAAAGGAGCATTCTTATCCTTGAGGAGCGGGGATTTCTGCTGGAGGTTGTTGTGGAGGCAAATTCGGATCGAGGATAAATGGACGCCTTATAAATTTTGTATAAGAC
>PRDT01000084.1 GCA_003173995.1 Candidatus Levyibacteriota bacterium
ATACTCAAGAAGCACAAAAAGAATGCAAAGAGAAAGTAAGAAGCAAGTTAGGAGCTGAAAAATTGTCTTCTATCAGGTCTCTGTATCCTATCAGGAGAAAGTCCAAATACATTTTCCGCAACAAAAGCAACCATATCTTCTGGCACATGAAGATTTGCAAGACTAAATGATTTGGCAAGAAGATTAGTACACGCTTGAAAAAGCTGTGTTAATGACACATTTTCTTTCTCTCCTTGTCTTACTGTTGGTCTTGCTACTCCTACATTAAAGGGTAGTACTATTTTTATGTTATCCAAAGAAATCCCCTGCTTAATAAAATAAGCCACTTCTCTGGGAGTCGACACCTGAATTCGAAGCTCAGGGGGAAATACAACAGATGTCATTCGGAGAGGAACAATTGCTTGGGTATTTATTCCAATACGATCCGCATCAACCTGCACAAAACGTCCAAATTGTCGAGGAGCACAAGCCAAAATATATCCATCACTAACTGCTCCTTGGCCTCTTTTTATCATCTGTTGAAGTGTTTGTATCAATAAAGGTGGTTTGGAAAGAATGAAATTATTAAATACTTGTGTAGGAATAAACCTTCCTGAGACTGTTTTTTGTAGATACCCCTTTTGCAAAAAATCGGCTACTGTTTCTAAAACTGCTTCTTTACTTGTTGGAAATCGCCCCAAAAGTCCTTCAAGAGAGAATGTATTGCTCATAATATCTGCAATAAGAGTTGACGTTATCGTAGTATTGTTTGTATGACGTGATGACTGCTCAAGTTGTTTGGAAGAGCCAGGAAGAATCCAATATTGCTCTTTTCCTGTCCTTTCACCAAGAATTTCGCCTTCTTCTTCTAATTGAGATAATACTTGCTCAACATAACGAAGGTCTTTGTTTTTTCTCAATCGTTGTACTATAACTTCCCATATTTGTGCTGTTTTCAATGGAGGGCTCAAAGGATCTGTTGCGTTTTCTGCAAGAATTGTTTGGACAAGACGAGCCATTTCAGATGAGGACAAGGATTCTGCTTTAAAAGAATCTCTGTGCGCTTTTCCAAAGATAGTTCGCATGAGCGCTTGATTTTTAAGAAGAGAATCACTTCTTTGTGCCCATGCTTCAAGCTCGCTGTCACGAACTGTACCTCCAGCATCAACTGCCATGAGCGTGTCACAGGCAGCAACAAGGTTTCTTAAAAATTCAACATGCGCTGCAGTGATGGTTACTGTAGATTGCTGATCTCTGGTGAAAGTTCCTTCTCCATATTGCACCATCGCCGGTTGTCCATCTCTCTCTGGTCGTTTATCTCTCCACCGTTTGATAACACCAGCAACTGCATCCTCTAATTCATCTATTGGCATTTCTTGATATTTCAGGGGAAGTAACTCAGAAATAAGAGACGCAGTAATTGTACTTATTGTCAATCCTCTCTCATTTGCAATGCGAGAATGCATAACTTCATATACTTGCGTTGCGAGAGCATGAAGAGCGGGATCCTTATGTTGAATAGGAAGTTCTGCACTACTCCCTGCTGCCAATCGATAATGTACATATCGAGAATCCCCATTTGTTCTACTAGAAACATAATCCAAAAGTTTGAGATAACGTAATGTAACAAGGTGGGTATTTGCATCCGCTACTCCACTGACATCAACAAGTTGTTTAGCTGTGAACGTAACATCTCCTGTTGACTCTCCTGCTAATGCAACAATACCTTTAAATAAAGCAAGTCTTGTTGCTGGAGAGCGACCAAACAAGCCAGTTTGTGAAAATTCTGACTGGGCAATAAGCTCCACCAGTGGAACTGTTGATAAAACTGTTGGCTCTGCTGTCTCTGAAATAAGATAGCCTCCTTCTGCAGCTGGAATGACCACATCTGTCTCTTCTGTTGCTATTGGCTTATACCAAGAGAGTGGTGTACTTTTATCCATGACCCAGCCTTCTTCTATTGGATCTCCCTCTTCAGTTCGGTGCTTATAATCCAATCCCTGAGCAGCTAAAAGACCATAGAAAATACCACTACTAGTCATCACTTCTTCTGGGAGTAAACTACGAAATGCGAATAATGCACTCATAGCAACACCATCTGTTCGAAGCAATGCTTCAACACGAGGCGACATAGAGGGACGTTCAGCTGCACGTTCTACAGCAGCTTCTGATCTTTCAGGCAAAGACATGGCTCATAGTATAAGACGGGTATCTGAGGATGTCAACTATGGGATTATCCTTTCGTTGCGAGGTATTTTTCAATATCAATTGCTGCCTGGCAGCCGTACCCTGCTGCAGTAATTGCTTGTTGATATTTATCGTCTTGTACATCTCCTGATACAAATACACCTTCAATATTGGTCTTGGTACCATATTGATGCGTCACGTAGCCCCTTTCGGTTATCTCAATACCTGGGAATACTTTGGTATTTGGGGTGTGACCTATAGCAACAAACACTCCTTGAAGTGGCAATTCTGTCTCCTCATTAGTCTGAACATTTTGCAACTTCACTTTCTCAACGCTATTTGTACCAATAATCTCTGAAATAGCACTATTGAGGACAAAGGTAATTTTCGGATTGGCTTTGCATTTTTCTTGCATCACGTGGGAAGCCTTAAATTCATCTCTTCTGTGAATAACATACACCCTGCTGGCAAAATTTGTGAGAAAATTTGCCTCCTCCATCGCGCTATCTCCCCCACCAACAACAGCGATTTCTTTATTTCTGAAAAATGCCCCATCACAAGTTGCACAGTACGAAACCCCATGACCTGTTAATTCTTTTTCACCAGGTATTCCAAGCATTTTTGCATCTGCTCCTGTTGCGATAAGGACAGTTTTTCCAGTGAATTCTTTTTCTCCTATTTTAATAGTAAAAGGACCACCAGGGTTCTTCGTAAGATCGGTTGGAGGAATATCATCATCAACAAATTCTGCACCAAATTTTTCTGCTTGCTTTCGCATTGCCATCATAAGCTCAGGCCCTTGAATTCCTTCTGGGAAGCCTGGAAAATTCTCTACTTCTGTGGTGAGTTGGAGTTGTCCTCCCCATTTTGCACCTGCAATAACAAGAGTCTTGAGATTGCCGCGAGTGGTGTAGATAGCTGCTGTGAGACCAGATGGACCGGAGCCTACAATAATAACGTCATACATAATGATTTTTATACTATCAGGAACAAATTAAGAAAACAATTAGCTTTTGAGGACTGCTTCAATTTGCTGTCTGAGTGCTTCCTCACCTTGTGCTCCTATCATGGATTTGACTGGCTGACCATTCTTGAAAAACATAAGCGTTGGAATACTCATAATGCCATATTGGCCTGAAACTTGCTGATTTTGATCAACATCTACTTCTACAACTTTGACTTTATCTTTATATTCCTCAGCTAGCTTTTCAACAACAGGTTTGACAATTTTGCATGGACCACACCATGTTGCCCAGAAATCAACCAATACTGGTTGTCCTGCCTTAAGGACTTCTTCTTGAAAATTGCCGTCTGTACCAACTACTGTCGCCATAACTTCTCTATACTAGTACCAAATGGGAGTTGTTGACAAGAGGGTATTTTTTTCTCAGTAAGTATCTTAAAAGTAAGCAGGATATTATGCTCGAAGTCTTGTTGCCTGCGCGAGTGCTCCTCTGGTAAGTATTGACACTCCTTCTTGTACCTGCGCTCTCACCGAGGATGCTGCAGGAATAGTCAGCATTCTTCTTCCTTCAAGAGTTGCTAATTGTTGTCGCAGAAAACCTAATTCAGGATCTGCTTGTAAGGTGTCTGACTGTACGCGAAGTGCCGAACCATAGACAGTACTCATCAATCCATCAGTAAAGGAAAGTGTCGATAAAGCAGCCGTATTTTTACCTCGATAACTATCGGCAATCAAAGGAGCCAAAAGTGCATAACCAAAGACTTGTTGATTGGTTGTCGCAAAGCCGTCAAGTTGCCTCCCTACTCCAGCAACAGCATCAGCAATAGACGTACTTGCACTCATTGATTGAATAAGTGCATCTGTTACCCTATCTGCACGACCTGCTACTTCAGCAGTAAATGGAGCTGTCTGTTGTTGCATGTCGGTTCCTTCTAAAAATGCCATGATGGTTTGGGCTGTATCTTGTGCACGCTGGACACTTTTTCCAACAAGTTCTCGTTGTCTTTTTGCTAACTCTCGGGCAGTGAGTCCCTTTAAACTATCTCCTGTTGTAATAGAGCCTAAAAGCCAGGCCGCAGGACCTAAGACAAGCCCGGCACCAAGAAGTAGAGCAAGCATTCTTCTTAGCTTTTGCTCTTCAGTAAGTGCTTCTGTGGGATCATCTCCTTCAAATAGATGACCATCCCAATTGTCTTCGTTTTCTGTACCTTTTGCCATAGAGATTGAATTATCAACCAAATCTGAAGATATTGCAAGATAAGAATTGTCTAACCGAGGTCTTCTCTACTGGTATGAAGATATGAGAAAAATTGCTCGAAGAAAGAGAAGATTGCCTTAAATGGTGCCTCAATAAGAAAATCAAAAATAAAGATAATAATATTAATTTGAGAAATTCCTTCCGTAAAGTACATGCCTACTCTCACAATTGGAATGATAAGAAAGTCAATAAATGGTGTAAGAAGTCCCTGCCCTGCATCAACTGAATAGGAATGTGCAGTCAAATTAATTCTATATGCAAGGAATGACACAACGGTTAAGAAGAAGACAAAAATAATTTGCGATACTAAATTGAAGTGAACCTTATTCAGTGTCCAGACCACAAGACCAAAGCTGACGACAAATGCCAAAAGACCCAACAGTGCAAATACAACTTGCAAGACCGACCTCTTCTTTGGTGGGTGAACAAGTGTCTTAAGGACTGGAATAATTTCAGGATGATTTTCATACAAAATGGTATTAATTTTATCTAAAATACGCTGGGAATTATCCTTACCAGGAGTCTTAATGAAAAAGCTTGTGATAATCATCAAAAGTGGCGGAATACAGATATTAAGAGCTATGGTAGTCCAGTTAATATGTCCATACGCCCATTTCTCGTAAGACCCCTCCACTCCAATAGCAAAGACTGCTTTGGTAATAAGAAGGAAAATAACACTTCGAATAATTGCGGTTGTAACTTTCTTTCTAACTCCTTTATACCTGACATCACAGGCATCAAATACTACTTTTTTAAATTCCTCCGAGGTATCTAATAATTTACGGAAGTCTGTTTTGTGTTGGCGAAGTACATCTTCTAAGATATAAAACACTGGTACTCTCTTTTTAATAAACATGTAGATTTTTTCTCTGAGGGGGTAGCTCAGTTGATACTCAATTTCCTTGTACCCTTTCAAAAATGACTTTGAAATTTGAGGTAAAGACTCTGTGGTAAGATCTCCAAATATCTGCTGGAAAAGATAAAAACGAAGAAATGCTATATCATCTTTTGCAAAGGCACGTCGAACTGCAAGGTAGACTTGAACATTTTTTGTGTCTTCTTTATCGTCAAGTATTTCCAGTCTATCCTTCATAATATGATACATAAAATTACTCATCGTATTTTTCTCAATATTAGGGCTCAAAAATCTTGCAACCTGACAAGAAATCAAATGGATCGTCCACTCTGTCATAACCTGCTCTTTAATAACCTTTTGGTCTAAGACATTTTTTCGAAGATCAAGATAGAGTTGGACCATGTGGGCAATTTTTCCCACGTAACTTTCAGGAAGTGTGCTATTTGGGAAATAATGAGCCCAAATAAGCTCTCTGAGAAGAGGTTCAGCTATTTTCTCCCCATTACCTCCGAGGATAATACGACGCTTAATAATACGTTCAATAGCAGACCTGAGGACAACTTCATCATCACTAATATCCATTGCTGTTCGAAGCTTTTCATACCAACTGGCAATTTCTGAAAGAAAGCGATTAACGGTAATTTTTGGTTCGTTATTTGTAGCTTCTTTGCGTTCGAAGACTTTTACAACGGCATCAGACAAAGGAGAAAGTGATTGTGACTGTCCATCCATACGTCAATCTCTATAGTATAGCACGCCTGAAGGTTAAAGAAAGAGAGAGCTATACTTTGGCTTCAACAACATTCTGGGGCTTTCCACCCACAAATCCAGCAATATTGTCACCCGTAACAGTCAGTATCTCCTCTAGGGCCTCAGTACTATTAAATGCATTATGTGGTGTCACAATGACATCGTCACGGTCTAAAAGTACATGATTGAGAAGTTGTGTCTTTAAATCACATTTGCCCAAAAATTCCTCAGTGAGTAATTCTCTTTCTTCTTGCACATAACATTCTTCCTCGAGTACATCGATACCAGCTCCTGTAAGGATTCCCTTCTCCAGTCCTGTAACCAATGCTTGCGTCTCAATAAGTCCACCTCTTGCCGTATTAATAAGAAGACTTCCTTTTTTGAAAGACTCGATATTTTGGGAATTAATCATATGGTTAGTCTCTGGAGTAAGTGGGACATGAAGGGTCACAATATCTGAGGTTGATAATAATGTCGGCAAATCAACAAAAGTAGTATTTGGAATTTGTGGATCGTGATGTGAATAGACAAGTACTTTCATACCAAATGCATTTGCAATACGCGCAACTGATGTTCCAATATTCCCTCCACCGATAATACCAATGGTCTTACCATTCAAATCAAATCCTCTGAGACCATCCAATGTAAAATCAGCACGTTGAGTACGTCTTGCTGACTCAATAATATGACGAGACAAAGCAAGAATAAGAGCAAATGCGTGCTCAGCAACCGTAACCGCTCCATACGCCGGGACATTTGAGACAAGAATATTTTTCTCTTTACAATAATCCATAGCAATATGCTCAAAGCCAGTTGAGCGAGTTGCAATCATTTTAAGATTTGGTATTTGAGACAAAACTTCTTTTGTTGGCTCTGAATGAAGGAAAATAGAAATAATTTCTGCGTCTTTATATTGTTCTACATTCTCATGAGTGAGCTTGTCTTTAACAAAAACGACTTCATGTCCTGAGAGTTTGTTGGACAAAATAGGCTGTTCCCACTCCTCTATTTCAAAAATAATAACTTTCGCCATTATTTTTAAAGTCTAACAAAAGAAATGACTGTTGACAATTAGTTTGCTGCGCTCATATACTAGAAAGACCTATGCCAGTGAAAAAACTTCCTATTGATTTGAAATCCCTCCAAGCAAAATTAAAAAAGCTTCCCAAGCCAAAATCATATACTCCAGTACTTGTTACGTTACTCATGGTTGCAGTGTTTCTTCTTGGCATGCTGGTCATGAAGATCCACTATCTTGAGCAAAATGGTACAACAGCAGGTACACAACAAGCAGCGCAGCCTGCTCAGCAAACAGCTCCTTCTGGCCCTCTTCATTTAGCAAAATCCATTGGTCTTGACAGTAAAAAGTTTAATTCTTGCCTTGATAGTGGTAAATATACACAAAAAATAGCTGACGACTTGGCAGCAGGCCAAAAAGTTGGTGTATCCGGAACTCCAGCTATTTCTATTAACGGTAATATTGTTGTTGGAGCACAACCATTTGATGCATTCAAGACTGCTATGGATCAAGAATTACAAAATCCAGGCGCTCCTCTCCCATCTGGAGAAAGACAAAATGTTGATCCAGGTGATTTGCCAGCACAAGGAAATGCAAATGCACCAGTTACCATTGTTGAATTTGCAGACTTCCAGTGCCCATTCTGCGAGAGATTCTATACTCAGACAGAAAAGCAAATTCTTGATGCATACGTAAAGACAGGTAAAGCAAGGTTTATCTTCCGAAATTACGCATTCTTAGGTCCAGATTCAAATACTCTTGCTGAAGCAGCATACTGCGCAAATGATCAAGGTAAATTCTGGGATTTCCATAACTTCATTTACTCCCACCAAGGTCAAGAAAACACTGGATGGGCTGCAAAGGCCAACCTAGAAAACTAACCCCTTCATGAAAACAGTGGCGTTAACCTTATTCTCTCCTCTCTCTTTTGTGGCAAGTTTATTTGTCGCTTTTCTCTATATTGCAGGTACGGCATACATGCTCAATTATCATTTTTTCTTAAATACTATTCTCAGTTCGTCTTCTTTGGGGTATAAAACAACCATTCTTTTGATACTTCTGCAAGGACTCTCAACATCACTCAGTACGCTTTCTTTTGTTTTACTTATTATCAATGGTCTCCTGGTAGGGATTAATCTCATTCTTGTAGTCAAAACAATTCGTGTGTTAGAAGACATGGGAGGAGTAAAAGTATCAGTAGGAGGAGCAACACTTATTGGACTTATCTCAACAGGATGCTCTTCTTGTGGACTCTCAATTCTTTCTGTTATTGGCCTCTCAACCAGCCTATCCTTTCTTCCCTATCACGGCCTGGAGTTACAAATTCTCTCAACAATTGTACTTCTTTTTTCTGGTATTTATATGGTAAAAAAACTTCTGCAAAG
>PRDT01000064.1 GCA_003173995.1 Candidatus Levyibacteriota bacterium
ACGATAATATCGAAGATTTTGTCCTCAAGACTCATGGTTTCAGCTCTTTGTCTGATACCTTTCATGACTTTATTTTCATGACCAGAGTAGGTGTGGACAATGTACCACTTTGCATCTGCTGGTGCTTCTTTAACTTGTGTTTGATTAGTTGTTTGATCCATATTTTATGCCGTAGTAATTATCTGAGTATAAACTGTAGGAGCTTTGTGAAGACAAAATCGAGCCCTCCAATATATACTCCCACAATAACGCTTACTGAGATGACAACAAGTGTCAATCTAACTACTTCGTTACGCGTTGGCCAAGTTACTTTTCTGAGTTCGTCTCTTGTCTCCCTCACAAATGTGACTGGTGTGGTCATAACGTATTACGGTCTTTGTATTCTAACAGATGTGAGTTGACATGTAAAGAGGAGCAGTCTACAATAGGTGTTAACGCTAGTTATCACACTAGCGATTGTTTTTTTATGATGAAAAAAATCAGAAAAGCAGTCATTCCCGCAGCTGGTTTTGGTACCAGATTCCTTCCCCAAACGAAATCCATACCAAAAGAAATGCTTCCAATTGTTGATAAGCCAGTGATTCAATATGTCGTTGAGGAAGCTGTTGAGTCAGGTATTGAGGATGTCATCGTCGTGACGGGAGCTCTCAAAAGAGCCATTGAGGATCATTTTGATAAGCCAAATGCAGAACTTATTGGAAATTTGGAGGCTGGTGGTAAGCAAAAATTAATTGATGAGACCAATCGCATTTCTGAAATGGCAAATTTCATCTATGTTAGACAAAAGGGTCCCTACGGGAATGGAACACCAGTTCTTGCTGCAGAGCCAACAATTGAAGACGAACCATTTGCAGTCCTCTGGGGAGATGAATTTATATATAGTAAGCCTCCACGACTTCAACAAATGATAGATGTCTATAACAAATATGGAGGTATTGTTATTTCAGGCGTGAGAATTGATAAAAAAGAAGATCTCAAAAGATACGGTATAGCAAAATTAGGGCAGGTAGAAGGGGAAGATAAAGTATTTACCATTGAGGCAATTGTTGAGAAGCCAGAAGCAGACGAGGCACCAAGTAATCTTGCAACACATGGCGCATACATTTTGCCACCTGAAATTTTTGATGCATTAAGAAGAGTCAAACCAGGAAAGGGTGGGGAAATTTGGCTGGTTGATGCTATTAATCTTTTAAAGCAAGACGGTATGCCAGTCTATGCAGTTGAAATAGAAAATGGTCGCTATTATGATACTGGCAATAAGCTTGAATATATGAAGACAGTTGTTGAGATGGCGCTTCAGCATGAAGAATTAAATGGAGAATTCCGCAGCTTCCTCAAAGATATTATTAAGGAGTAGTTACCCTGTTTTCTTTTTTCGAAACAATTCCTATGGTATGATAGATACTCAATGACTCTTTTAGAAAGGCATCCCAAAAAATTATTCCTTTTCGTTGGTGTTGGAGTATTCTTTGCTTTTATTTTCTTTTCCTATTTGGTCCATAAAAATCTTTTTAACCATTTTGATTTTGATACAACAATAAGACTTCAGCAGCATATGCCCAGAAGACTCGACACACCTTTTTCATGGTTAAGTGTTATTGGAAGCTTTGAAGTGGTAGGTATAATTTTGCTTCTAATACTAGCTATATATAGAAAATTGAAATCATTTCTTGTCCTATTATTTTTTGTCATTTTTCACACTATTGAAGTCTATGGAAAGGCTTTTGTCCATCATTTACCTCCACCACATTTTATGCTGCGCACTGAGCAATTGGTAAATTTTCCTCAGTTTTACGTCAGCGAACAAAACTCCTATCCATCAGGTCATTCGGCAAGAGCTTTTTTTGTAACAACGCTTTTGGCACTCATGATAGGAAAAAATAAAAAACTTACTGATGTGCAAAAATATATTTTATTTGGAATACTTATTTGTTATGACATTGCAATGGTGACAAGTAGAGTCTATTTAGGCGAACATTGGTCAAGTGATGTTATTGGTGGCGCAATGCTTGGTATATCTTTTGGTCTTTTCTCGGTTATATTCCTTTAATTCCAAGGAAGACGTGATGCAAGACTTGCTGCTGTATCTCCACCGCAAACTCGTACCCTCGGAAGTGTAAACATTTGATTTGTTGATTGAAAAGTTCCAAGTTGTGTACCAAATGCACCAATATATCCAGCTTTTGGCGTGAGAGATGCTACATGCTCATTTACATTACCAAAAGGATAGGCAATCCAATTAACAGGTACACCAATATGGTCTTCTAAAGCTTTTTTGCTGTCAATAAATTCCTTCATCACAGCATCGTCAGTTAAGTATGTGAGTGCTGGATGATTGACAGTATGGGACTCT
Source organism: Candidatus Levyibacteriota bacterium (assembly GCA_003173995.1). Lineage (GTDB taxonomy): Bacteria > Patescibacteriota > Microgenomatia > Levybacterales > UBA12049 > PRDT01. The sequence continues at coordinate 2,354 of PRDT01000064.1, forward strand.
ATTTCAAATATGCCGCTTTCTTTCATTTCAGAAATTTGATCCCATGTAAGATAACGAGGCAAATCAACAAATCCTGTTATGACAAAATCAACAGCTTGCATGTGGTGCTCTTTCAAAATAGGAAAAGCATCGGTATAGGCATCCCGGTAACCATCATCAAGAGTAATAACAATAGGTTTTTCAGGAAGTGGCACATGATAAAGCAAATTCGCTCCAAGCTCATCAAGCGTAATGGTGTGGTATCCATGGGAGGCGATCCAGTCGAGTTGGGCAGAAAAATTATAAGGCGTGACTGATAAATTAAACCCAACTTTATCACCAGGATCTGGGTTTATTCTAATATAGTGGTACATAAGAACAGGAACTTGAGTAGTGGTACCCAAAACATATTTGTATGTGCCAAGGTTTGCGGATTTGGGAGCATCACCACTTTCTTCAGCAAGTTGGGTTTGGTCGGCATAGCCAAATTCTGCGGCCTTAATACGTTGTTTAATTGATGAATTAAATGGGTTGGTTTTTTGAGCAATGGAGTAAAAGTCTATTGCAGAAAGAAATTTTTCTTTTTCAGCCAGAGTGTCTCCAATTTTCAGTGTAATAGTTGAGATACTGAAAGCTCCAACCAAACCAATGGCTACCATAAGAGTAAATCCAAGAAGAAATTTATTCTTTTTCATAGTTAGTAGGCTGTATTGGATGAGTAATTATATTTATATTGTTGTGTTTTGGGAGTGTGATGGACTGAAGTAAATCTCAAAAACATGAGTATGACTGCAATAACAATAAGAATTATTTTTAGTTTCTTATGATTGAGTGATATCCAAAAATTAGGATATGTATCAGAGAATCCAGCAACGTAACTGGTAACAGCAAATGAGAGACGAGTTCTATCCCGGACAAGCTCGTATGTTGTCTCAGGATAGGTTCCAAAAAGTAAGACTGTTACCCAGGAAAAAAGAATTGCAATAGTTCCGGCTAGTTGAATAACTGATGAATAAATACTAAAAGGAATAAGGAGAATAATTCTTACCAAAAAGCCAAGAATAGGTGTTGCGAACCATCTATTAGGATTTGATGGTCTAGGTATATCTAGTTCAAACTCCGTTGCTGAGAGGGAAAATCCAGGATAGGTATTGGTAAGTCCTGCAAAAAAGAAGCTTACTTTTGCCTGAAGTCTCATGTAGCCAAGAAAATATTCATATTCTGCTTGCCAATATTTTCCGGTAAAAAGTATGACAAAAGATCCAATAACAAGCATAAAAAAGCTGACAATACCTAAGGCAAAGAGTTCGATAAATACAGGAATGAGCATAAACCATTTCACAATTCCACCCAAAAGTGGAAGAGCATAGAAGCGGTTGGGATCTTTAATAAGGGAAATTTGCAAATGAGGATACAAATTTGCTTTGATCATTAGATTAATAGTGCCGAAATTTTTCCAGCCTGTCAAGAAGATTAATTAATGAAATGGAAGCTTGCAAAGAGTGTGTCAAATTGTGCAAGACGTTGAGTGAGTTTGGGGCTTGAGGCGTCAACCATGCCATTGGTTCCTGCTGATATGGAAATCAAATATATATCTGACCCATGAGCAGTGTAATAGAGAGCAACATTACTTGCAGATGAGGTTGTTTTACGAAATGTGATACCAACAGGATTGGTATCTGTTTGGTTTAACAAGACAGGAGTGTTAGTGGGTTGTTGCTCTTTCAAAAAGTCTGGAATAGAAAGATTGTTAGGATTGGGTTCTCTCAGAACACTTACTGAAAATTGTGAGCAATCTCCTTTACATGTTGGATCTGTATAACTTGGGTCAACAAGTGTTACTGATTGGGTGCCATTATTGACTGTCCAATTTGCTGGGTATTGAAAGCCAAAACCTAATTTTGGATCACTATACGTTTTCCAGCCTGGGACTGGTGTTGGAGTTGGATAACCAACGGTATTTTCCTCAACTTGTGGCGTTGGGGTGGGAAGAACGGCCATTTGCGTAGGTTGGGTATAACGCATTCCGAAGACAAATCCTCCTCCAGCACAAATAATGCCAAAGAAAAGGATAACAATGACAAGAAGCATTCTATTGATCGGTTGTTTGGCTGACATAGCCGGTTGGGAAGTTTGGTTAGTTGGATTTGTTGGCAGTTGGTCCATATGAAAATTATGCTCAGTATTGAGGCACTCTGTCAAGAGAATTCTAATGCTGAGTGAGTGCAAAACCAATAATTGCTATCAGAAATCCAATTCCTAATACTCCCAGGCCAATCATGATAAGTCGAAAATAAGCAAGAAGAGACCCATCTTCTTTTTTCATACGTCTATTATACAAAGGAGAAGAGGAAAAAACTATTTTTTCACCTGGAGGTAAACATTGAGCATGGAATTGAGGTTGGTTGAGGTAAGAACAACCTTTACTGGATTTGTTGTGTTATATCCTGATGTAGGGATGGAGAAACAACTACTATTGCAGACAGCAGCGCTATTAGCAGCACTTGTCAAGAAACGAACATAATATGTTCCAAGAGGTTCTTGTTTGAAAGCATATCCTTGACTATTCTTAAGAAGTTTTGCGCTTTCAACAACCTTTTTATTACTATTCAATAAGTCTATTTGTGTAGGATTAGAGATAGCAATATACACCCAACTTTTTTTAGCAGTATCATATTTTACAAAATTCACTGCTACTTGACCTCCTGCTGCTTGCGTTGGGGTTGCATGGATAGATGCACCTAACACATGACTTTCTGGATGAGCCATATAATAAGTACCAAACACAAATGCTACTGCGATAAGAAAGACGGAAATGATTGCAATAAAAGACACAGCAAAATGCTTAGATGCTTTTTTAGGAGTTGTGGATTTCTTTGCTGTCTTTTTCTTCATACAATCAGCATTGCATGAACATGAAATCCTTGTCAATAAGCAGTTTGGTTATTCATTCTCAATTGCAGCGTTATCAACAATTTTTTGCAAAACTTTTATATAAATGAGCATTTCAATCCTGCTTATCCCTTCAGTAAGTAAAGCCATTTTTTCCTTGACTGCTGTCTCGAGCAGTGGGATCATCTCTTCAGCTTTTGTTGTAATTTCATAGGTATCTTTAACAGAACTTTTGAGATATTTTTTCTTTTTTAGTCTTTCAATACTTTTTTTGAATATTGTTAGGTCAATGCTGAGACGTTTCATCAACTCTTTTTGGTCCATGGGCCCATGGTCGTAGAGTTGGCCAATAAGCTTCCACTCATTCACTGTCAGGTCATACCACGAAAGCGTGTCGGAAAGATATCGATAGAGTACTCGATATGCTTTGCCCTGGAGGAGTCCTACGCCGTATGCTGTGAGGTGATCGTCTTTGATCTTTAGAATGTCTTGAATAGGACGGGTAATTTTGTTCATTGGTGAATCCGGACCAATTATATCAAAAGAGACACGCTAAAAGAGTATAATAAAGTATGAGATTTTTAAGAAAATTGAAATGGATTTTCCTTACAATTCTTATTTTCTTATTTTTTGCCGTCTGGGCAGTAGCGGGAAATAATCCTTATACATCCTTCACACGGGTAAAAAGTCCATACCTCACACAACTTGATGCAAAAGGGAATATTGTTCTTGATACCATCTATACTCCTCAGCTAGCAAATAATACTCTTGTTTCATTTCTTGCGTTTGCCCAGTCGGGAATTCGTATTGGAATAAATTCTTTTCTGTCAGAACAACCTTATTCAGGTTCGGTTTCAGCAATTATCCAAGCAATTCATACTGAGCGGTTTGATCCAGCTAAAATTTATGTCATTTCAGGAGGACACTTTTCTGATATGTATATTCGCAATGTCGGTATTTTTTATAATGC
>PRDT01000052.1 GCA_003173995.1 Candidatus Levyibacteriota bacterium
TCCCATAGCTCAGTTGGATAGAGCACATCGGTTCTAACGATATGGTCGGGGGTTCGAATCCCTCTGGGAGCGCAGAAAACTTTTTTAAGGCTTATGCTTTGAAAAAGTTTTTTTTGCTTTCTGGAGTGAAAAAAACAGAGTTTAGTTGAAAGGAAATAGAAGGTTATTCAATAACTACTCTCAAAGCATTTTTTACCCGCTGACTCATATCACTTGGCATAGAGGTAAAATAGTCCTCATAGAGGTTAGTACCTGGAGGATAGACAAATTCATTGAATTCATTAACCGAAATATGTGCAAGTTGTGCGATTTGTACCCACCTTGCATCTCCTAATGCATATATCTCAGCCTGATGGTCTTGCTTAACCCCCAAATATTCAAATAACACAGGAATTGGTAGTGTTTGGAGCAGTTTAAATGTCTCATCAGGATACTTTCCATCTCTTTTTCCTAGACTATTAATAACTTCAATTTTCAATTTGTCGTAAACAAAGGCTCTGGACTGAGAGCCAAATTCCGCAATTTCCTGTCCTGTTCCCTGTTCTCGATACTGACTAGCTTGCAATATATCTAGAGCTGCAATAGAAGTCTCAATAGGAAGCCCAGCCCAAAACCCAGTCATGTCAAGCTTATCACCACTTTCTCTAAAGCGTTGCAGGATAAAATATACTTCAAGTGGTGATAAATTTTCTACATCGTGAATCATTATCATTCCTGCTCTATCACCTTTTCGTCGATGAGTAGCAGCTTGGAGTTTGTCATAAGCTTGTCGAGCGTCTTTGAGTTCTGTAGAAGTAAATTCTCTGCGAATCGTCATCTGCTCCGCTGTTGCAAAAACAAATGGACTCTCTCTAAGTCCAGCATGTGTAAGAGCTTCACTGTGACTTGCAAAATAAACAGAAATTTCATCAAGCATTGCTTCTGTATACGACACGACATGCTCTTGTGGTATGCCTAGGTTATCAGCGGCGCGTTGCATAAACGCCAGAATTCTTCGAGTCATTCCAATTCTTATGGCGGTATCATTCCACATATCCCGAAAATCTATCATATCTGTAGGTTGGATAGCCAGATTGCCACTGCGTTGTAATGCCACTACAGCAATCAAATTAGCAAAAAGCCTATTGTTAGCAAGAAGACTTTCTTGTCGGGGAGTTAAATCCGGCTCTTCAACAGATATCAATGGTCGAAGAAGATTTGCTTGTCCTTCTAGTTGTGGGAGAGAAAATAAAGCAGATTGGAATGCTTCAACTGCTGCAAATCTACCTTCTAGCAAAGGCAAGTTATGGTCAATTCTGGCAAAATCGGGAGAAATATTAAGTAATTGAGTGGCATCTGATTCGGCTGGTGAGACAATAGAATAAGGCGTATTCTCTTCTACAAGAGCTTTATACCTTTCTTTGAGTCTTATACGTTGACTCAATCCTTCCATAAACATAGGAGAAATTCTTTCTTCATCTCCTAATTGGGCTCTGTCACCAAGTCCTCTTCTTACACAGTCATAGACAATACCTCTTACAAGGGTTATATTTGCTTCTTCTGAGGGATCTAATTTTAGTTGAGTAAGAATACCTTTGCAGAGTCCTGCTAATTCGAGTGTTTTATTAGGGGTTTCTACGCCAATAACAGACAAACCAACTTGTCTTGCTTCACCATTTTCTGGAGAGCCAGTGCCATGTGGTGGAATCGTTGCCATTTTTTATGAAGTTAATCTTGGTCAGGGTCGTAATCAGGTGGAAGTCCAAGTAATCGATTTGCTTCAGCTTCTACATCTTCATCTCTACCCCATTGTGTCTCTGGGTCAACACCATCAAGTGCATGCTCCCCTAATTCTCTATGTTCGGAGAGAAATGGTGCTATATCTGGATGTGCACGAAGAACGCTCTGTACTGCTGGTGGAAGTTGTTGAAGAGCATAAAGCGCATAGCGACCATCTTCTTCTGTTTGCTGTGAAAAACGGAAAACTAATTCATGTACGAGAGTCTCTGTTACTGCATCCAAGACATCTGGTGCAATTGCTTGTCCAAGAGGTGATACTCCAGTAGCATCACTTTCTGCACCAATCATTTGCAATGTGCGTGCCAAATCATCCAGTGGTGCTGGGAGTTCTGGTTCTACTCCCATAATAGCTCTTCCAAGCATTCCAACAAGATGTGCATTATCTAATTCATTTATTGCTGGAGGAGTATAGCCAGGACCTAAAAGTTCAGGTTCAACCATTTGTACAAGAGCTCCAAAACCACTACTTGTTACTACGCCGTTATCAGCTATTGGAAGTGCATTAACAATTGCTGCTCTTTCTGCATGAGCATTTGCTGGAAGTGCTTTATATTGTGTTACCAATTCTGCTGGTCGAGGGGTAGCAGCTGTGCCAGTAAGTGTTCTTCTCCCATCACCTGGTGCGCCTGCTCCTGTTTGACCGCCTCTTTCTATTTGTGACATAGGAGCATTATATAGGATATAGTTATAGTGTCAATAACTCATAGTATATTGTTTTAAAAATCTACTTATTTACGTTCTGTAACAATCAACATGTTATGAAAGGCGTAATATAAAGTTTATAATTAGGTTGAAATTTCAAATAAACATTTTAAAATCAAGCTTATAAAAATGTTTAAAACGAGTTTAATGACTTTAACAGAGCTATTTGTGAGGGGAAAATTAAACAAGTCTTTTCTATTCCTCACCCGCTGTTTGGAGCATTTTTAACTTATTTCGAGTAGAATCTGTTTTGGTCCAATCCTTAAACATTTCATTATTCTTTTTAAGCGTTGCTGCTAGTCCTCCAGTAGGTTGGGATTGGATCTCAAGATTGGGTTTGGCAATAACAGTACTGTCTGACTTCCCTCCTAAGTATAATAAATACGCTCCCCCGGCAAAGAGAAATAAAACTGGGGCTAAGAAGAGAATATTTCTATGTTCTCCCCCTTGGAGGTAAAGATAAATAAAAAGTATTGCGAGTCCCCAACAAGCAAGACCAAAAAGGGTTTGTAAAATAACTTTTCCCATTATGTATTACGATAGCTAATTGTAAGACCGTTTGCAAGAAGAAAGGAGTATAAATAACTGTTAATTTTTTGCATATTCATTTACTCGTAGTATTCCAAAGGTCCCTATTGTCCTAACAAAATGCCAATTCTGTATTCTTTGATTTATCCAAAATTGTTGGAGCTTATCTTGGTCCTTGTCGACTTGTTGCTCGACAAGGAAAAGTAATATTGCTCCTGAAGCTGCTTGTGGCTCTTTTCCATAAGTAGAGTGACCATATTGCCAGAAAAGATAATCCCATCCTTGACTATTGTTATAAGGGATAGTATACGCATCAAATGCAAATGGTTGAGAGTTAGAAGTCCTATATATGGCATCAATCGCTTTTTTTTGATCACTCAAAAATAATTTTTCTTGCGTTGACTGGAAAAAAATATTGGTATTTTGTGGAATATTTGTAAGGTAAAAGTGAAGATGCAAAATAATAAAAAGAGCAATACAGCCAATACCAAGAAGATAAGTCTTTTTCCATAGAACGTCTACTGTATATGCAAGAAGCAACAATAATGCTGGAAGAAGTGGCAGAAAATAATGAGTAAGTATTTCATGTTTGAGAACGAGAAAGAAAAGAAATGGCAAGAGGAGCCATACAAAAAGGATAACTTCGCATCTTTTTTGAGCTTTCCATCTTCCTATTGCCAAAAACAAAAGACACACCAGAAAAAGTAGTGTACTCACATATGTTTGCAAGGGAAAAAGGGTGTTCACGACAACATGGTTGAGAAAAACTCGTTGAAATGAAGCTATTATTTCTCCAACTGTCAGGTAATATCCCGTATGATGAGTAAAAAGATTGAGAATATTTTTGGATATGAGAAATTGATGACGTATGTCAAATGCAAAGAAATTTGCTGTTGGTAATAAACCAAAAAGACAAGCTGATACAAAGAATATTTTTTTGGATGTATGCAGTAACTTTTTCCAACAAATAATACCAAGCACAAAAAGAAGTAAGCTGAATAAAATAAAATTAAGAAATTGCACTTGGCTTATGAGCCCAAAGCAAATGGCAACACCAATAAGTGCTTTTTGATGACCCTTTCCAAATCGTGCAAGAAAGTAAAACAACAGGCTTACCAAAGGAAGCGCCAGTGGCTGGCTTGAAAGCCATCTGGCAGCAATAATTGCTTCGTATGAAAAAGTAAAAAAGATACTGGCCAAAAGGCCTACACGTTGGTTAAATAATTCCTTTCCTGCCAGAAAAAGGAAATAAACGGTGAGTGCATTCAGCAAAACAAAGAATGCCCCAACAGCAATAGGATTTCCATGACTCAAATAGACAGCAGGTAATGAAAAATAATAATACAATGGTCCATGGAAAATACCTTGAATATCTGTCTTAGGACCAATGAGGGTGAGCTTATGATGATAGGCAATATCACGAATAACCAAAAAGTCTGTCCCTTGCTCTGGGCCAAAGAAAAGATGAGACGGAAGAAGGTAAAATCGTAAAAAAAAGCCGATACAAAATAGTAGTGTCAGAAAAAGTAGTGTCGGATATTTTTTTACAAAAACCATACGTTACACTTCATTTTACTTCTTTCATACCAACTTCTCAAACCCTTTTAAGGGACCTTTGCAACACTCACACTATGAAACTACCAATTGTTCTTACTCTTAGCTCACTGATCTTTTTGGTTCCTTTATCTTCTGCCTACGGTATTACCACAGGGGATGCGACTTCAACCACAACAGTTGATAATAATGGCAATGTAAATATTGTGACAACTGCCCCATGTGAGTGCTCTCCTACACCAACCTCGAATCAGAATGTTTCAACTCCAACACCCACTTCTAGTGGGGTAAGTGCGCCTACGGCTACGCCAACCAGTGGTTCTTCTCAAGAAGCAACCCCAACGCCGAGTTCACAGACAAGTGCTACCTCATCAAGCCCGACAAATACACCTACGCCGACAGGAGCTGTCCTAGGGCTTTCTGCGACCCATGGCGATGATAGTCTAACTCCTCTTCTCGCAGTACTTATTGGTAGTGTATGTCTCGTATTTGGGTCAAAGCTACTGCATCTGAAAAAGCCACTCTAATACAGCGTCTACAGGTTCAAGAAGAGCGTCTGGGACAATTCTTAGTCTGTGTTGGCCTTTTGTGTGTTGTATTCTCTGTGGGATATCCTATTGCGCTAGCAGAGACTGCTCCTGTTGCCCCTAATCCTATTCATATAGATAAAAATTTGCTTTCTCAGACTACTCCTGTTGAGGAGATACCTTCCCGTATTGTCATTCCAACGCTTGATATTGATTTGCCTGTAACTCCTTCTCGAGTTATTGATGGCTATTGGGAACTTTCTGAGACAACTGCCTCTTATGGTCTTGGCTCTTCCCACCCTGGTGAAAATGGGAATGTGGTTATTTTTGCTCATGCGAGAAAGGGATTATTTCTTCCGCTTCGAAATATTCAAAAAGAGGCAGATGTCTACGTATTAACTAGAGCACATTGGTATGTCTATAAGGTTGCTGATATCAAAAGTGTGGATCCGTCAGACACTTCAGTTATTGCTCAGACAATTCGTCCGACCTTAACACTGTATACATGTTCGGGATTTGTGGATGAGAAGCGGCTTATTGTGACGGCAACGCCGAAGGAAGTTGACGTGCGAGCACCAACAAACGATTGAGACTTGTCCCTGCTGGCCAACAGGTCATAAGGGTGAGAGTCTGATCATTTGTCTTATTTTCTAAGTAACTAACATCTTTTGGACTAACCAATTTTGTCGTACTCACAACATAGGTATACTTTTGTCCTTTATAAAATACATAAATTTTGTCGTCCTTTTTGAGTTTGGATAACAGGTAAAAAATGGCATTGTAATGAGTGGCATCATAGAAATTTGCTGCAGAATGGGAAAAAACAAACATATTTCCTTTCTCATAAGGAAGTGCTGTGCCTTTTGCCTGTGCAACTCCTTTTGTGAGTGCTACTTGATAGGCAGCACTATTGTATGGATCTACTCCAGGAATAATTTTTGCATTCGCTCCTATTTTGGGAATAACAATACTAAAATTGGTATCAATAGGATGAATTGCATTGGTATCTTTTTTACTCACACTGACAAAGGTATTTGGATTGGGTCGAAAAATTGAATAACCTATTTCTAAGAAAATAACTTGGTAAAATGTGCCAATGAAAATAACTAGTGCTGTAGCAATACAAAACAAGCCAAAAGCAAGAAAAAAATTTGGAAGATGTTTCATGACGACTTCTTCATTTTTCTCCACATGAAGAAGAGAAGACCCAATACAATGAGTGCTGCAAAGGCAGTAACAGCAATACCTGTCTTACTTGATAAGAATGATTTAGCTGCTTCTGTATTATTTTTTGTCTCATCACCTAATACTCCTTTTTTGGTATTGCCATTGTCTTTTGCTTGGTCTGTCGTTGTTTGGGTACCGAGAACAGATGAACTGGTATTACTTCCGTTTTGTGTATTACCATTTACCGTGCCATTAGTAACTGGAATTGCGCCTTGATGTTGTGTAGAAGTTGGGTTGATGGTAGTGATATGGACTTCACTATCCCCTACTATGCCAGATCCATTGCCTGCTGCATTGAAAGCTCGAATAACAAAGTAGTATGTCTTATTACAATCTGGAACAGAGCTTGTATAGTTACCATCGCTATTTGAACCAATAGAAATGCTTGCAACTCGTGTTCCACTATCTGCATTAAAGGTTGTACTATCAGAGCGGTAAACCTCCACTTTTACTGTCTTACCATTATCTGATGCTGTATGGAAGTTAATTTTGTAGTTGCAACTGTCAACTTTGGTTTTGCCATAGCCTGTTGGGGCATCTGGATAACTGGTGTCAAGATTGACAGTAACGGTATTTGATGTAACCGAATTTGTGCCATCATCTGCGCTGACATAGAATGCATAGGTACCATCTGTTGTGGTTATGCTTGAGGTTACGAGACAATTATCTGTATTTCCTCCTGAAGAAAGGACGATATCGCTACCAAATTGTGTAAAGGAAGCTTCTCCTGGGGCTTGCTTAAAACATTTTACTGTTACTACATTACCTGTTGTGGTGAGTGCCACAAAGTTAACATTAAACTCTCGTTGATTGTTTGGTGTTTTAGGTTGTTCAACATTGACTGAGACTGTTGATGCAGCCATAGCAGGAACAGCCAAAAGCATAAGCCCAGCAACCGCTGCAAAGAATGATATCAGTAATTTACGCATGTAATACTCTCCTTTTCGCAAAGTAGCCTATCATAATAGAACCTGCACCAATAGTCAAGAATCCGAGTGCCACATACATCCAGACAATACTTGCTCCTGTGTCTGGTAAGTCACTGGTTGCTGCTCCTAAGACTGATTGATCGCTTGTCACATTGTATGCAATGCCATTGTGCTGGTCTGCAATAACATTAACGTTGGTTCCAACAAAGGTATCATTCAAGAATCCAGGGTTTTCAGCTGAAGCAAGCACAATAGTTGAGCTGTCATCAACTGGTGTTCCCTTTGCCCATGCAACATCTTTGTAATCTCCTGGCTGTTCTGCTCCGTCAATGTCTGCTACAAGTGTCAATGTAATAGTCTGGCCTTGATTCATGTTTCCAATATTCCAGATACCTGGTGAGTGATAGTCATCAAGGAATGACGTAAAGGTTTGTGGGCCAGATCCATCACCCATATCAATCTTTGCTGATCCGTCTCTATAGTGGAAGCCTTTTGGCAAAAGGTCAGTAACAATGACATTCTGTGCTGCAGCTTGGGTAGCTGTTACAGTTAGTGTATATAAGACGCTATCTCCTGGATGCTGATCGATACCAAGCTTATCATTAGTCTTGGTAATGGTCAAAATTGGAATAATTCTCTTGTTACCGATACTACAATGTACTGTTTGGCCTGGATTGACAGTTACTGGGTGGTCATTAGTATTATCAATCAAGTTAACAGCTGCTGCATACACTTGACCAACTACAGCATGTGCAATTTGCTGGAAAATATTACTAGTACTTGTTATAGGTGCACCAGTTGGGGTAGGAGTTGGCGCATGTGCTGCACA
>PRDT01000012.1 GCA_003173995.1 Candidatus Levyibacteriota bacterium
ATCGGTAGAACCGATATACATACCTGGACGTTTTCGTACTGGTTCAAGTCCTTCTAGGACCTGTATTTGTTGTGCAGAATAATCTGAAGCCTTGCTTGCCATGAAGCTATATTACCATACCAAAAAGCCGTGAGCAATGTGTTATAGTAATCAACTCTCAAGCACCCATCTTCTTTTTCGAGGGCTCCTCTTAAGTCCTCGTAGCCATTCATCACTGACAGTGGGATCAATACCATAGACTGGAGTATATTGTAAATAGTCATCGAGTCGTGCTAAAAATCGTGGACCATAATATGCATCAAGAAGATGTACAAGTTGTATAGCAGCAGCATTTGGTATTGGATCGTCTAGTAAGTACGCATCAAATAAAAGTTGTTCTATATTTCCTTCGTAGTGATGTTGTAGTGGAGCAAGTAGTCTTTGTACCAAAAGTATATCATTATTTGACTGATCCCACGACCCCGGTTTGCTATCAGGAGTAGTTCCCATTATTCGGTGGACAAGCAATCGGTGAGTGGCATTACTTAATGTAGCGAAAAATATCCTATGACCATCACTGCTGTGCATAGCAAATCCCAGTCTGTCATGCACGATACGTCTCTGAGTTGCTTGTTGTACACGATCTTCACCTAATGGGATTACTTCTTTTACTCTTCTTCCCGCAATTGCTAAGGAAAAATGCTCAAACAATGTTCTGTCTTCCTCTTCAGGTGTTGCTCGTGCAGAAAGAAGTACCTGAGCGGTATCAGGTCTATATCCACCTGAGGTCAAGGAATTTAATTGACCTGTCACTAATCGCCAAGGAGGAAGATGGTCATACTTTTCGTCCGTGTGCTCAGTAGCTTCCCATATATTACGGTCTAGTTGCGCTATCTCTAATGCTGCGTCTGCAGTTCCATCATCTACTACTTCATGAATTGCTCTCATTGACGCGCTCTGAAATCCTGAAGTAAGAATAAATTGGGCAGGAATCTCATCAATATAGTCAATTTGTAGCTCATTAAGTCTTCTTGTAGCCTCTTGGTAGTCAAATGAAGAAAGGCCTGTTGTTGTTGCAAAGGCTTGCATTCTGTCAAGGAAAATTTGTCTTAATTGAGGTAGTCTTTCTTGAAAGGCACGCTGACGTTCAGCAAATCGTCGATTGTGATTTATAAGAATTGCAATAAGAGTCTCATCGTCTACAACATCACGTCGAACAAGATTGTAGGTGGAGTTTAAGCTACTTGCTGCTATTCGCTCGCGTAAAGTAGCACCAATTTCAGGATGGACAAGCGCTTCTTGCCAAAGACTTTGAAGTCCACGTTCAATCTCAGGATAGTCATGAATTTCTTCTTGGTAGGAATCAAGCGTATAACGGATACGTTTGACTATCTCTCCTCGTCTTTCTCGGGCATCTTTAATAGAAATATGTTCTCCATCTATTTCTTGCTGCAATAAGAATGCATTTCTTACTTCCTTAATGCCAAACGGTTCAGGACGATATTTATTAGCTTGGGCTTCTCTTTCGAAAAAAGTATAAGCAGTATACCTTGGGCCATGAGGAGGAATGATGCGATAGCCCGTTGGTTGTTCGTTTGCCATACGGGAATAGAGTATACCATGACTATGGGATAATAGCAAGCTGCAAGGTATAATTTACGGTATTTTTTTGTCTGCTTTTTGTCAGGAAATAGCTATTGAAAGATGGAAAAATATTTTCTACAAATTTACTATTGCCAAATTTTATGGCAGCAGAAGAACTTTATCGAGAACAACCCAAAAGACCAGATGTCTCTCATACTGTCTTTCGTGAATATGGAGATGTAGATGGCTTTCACTTAGCGCTTGTAAGAAAGCGAGCGCTCATGGAAGCAGGTGATCCAGCTCACGAGGAGATCCAACTTGGACTGCGTCTTGCAGGAGGTGGACTACTTGGGGCATTAACTGCAGGTTACCTCAAACAACTTTACAGAGAAGGATATGGTCCGTGCATTACAAGAATTGACGGTTGGTCTACAGGAGCTGCTGCAGGTTATATTGCTCTTGGGGCAACGCATCCTGAGGCGACAGAAGCGTATCATCAGGATGTTGCTCCAAATAAACTTGTTGATGGAAATCCCCTTGCCTTTGCTTGCCGTCGAGTTGTAAGAATTGATGGACTTAGCAGTATGTATGCAAGATATGTTGATGATGATAGAGTCCGAAGATCCAATACGCAATTGTATGTGGGAGTAACTGATAGAAATGGTGATGCGCAACTTGTCCATTTACAAGTACAAGACGATATGCGCTCGCTTGTCCTTGCGTCTGGAGCACCCCCCGGTATTTCAACCCACCATCTCGTCTCTGCTGCAATTAATGGTACAAAGAGTGGTTTTTATGATGGAGGCATTGCTCAACCAGATCCCTATCCTCACCCAGAAGAAGATAGAACACGCATCACTCATACGCTGGTTCTCAAACCTACTATTGAAGGAGGACATATTGGCCGTTTACCTCTTGAGTTTCTTGCTCTTGATCCTCGCTATCGAGGTGATCCGGCTGTAAGAGCAAGTATTCGAAGCCTCGATGAACGCAAACAAGATAGTCAAAGACGTTTTCTTGCATATGTTCAAGGCGAAGGAAATGTAGGGGTTATTGCGCCAGCATTTCTCCCTCCGGGGGCAAGTGAATTTGCTGCAAAGCCTCATGTATTGAGAGCCATTCAAATGGATATGGAGTCAAATGCTGCAGAACATTTTAGACAAGCGCGTGTTGCATATCAGGCTCGACAACTGTCTGCATAATTCTATTGCTTACAAGATAATTTTTACATATCTCTTACTGGTTGCTTGACATTAATTTACACGTTTGGTAAGGTCTCCGTAGCCTCACTGTCCAATTATTTTTACTTCAGGGGGTCACCAGTAATTATTTTCTAGAAAGTAATTCTTTTTTCAAAAAGAAAAGTTCCCAAAACCTTTTATTCAGGGGTAGTCCTTTATGTACTATTACTATAAGCAAAAATCACAATTACGACAAAAATTAACGACACTTTTTCTTATTTTCCTTGGGGTATTTTTTGTCTGGGGCAGTTTACATTTGCCATCTCCAAAGAAGTTATTTACCGCTTCATCTAAAAAGATTCAAGCGCTAGCAGAAGAGAAAAAAGGTCACGAGGTTTTTGGATTTGCTCCTTACTGGACATTGGATAAAATGCAAAATGTTGATTTTAGTGTGCTGACGACGCTTTCTTATTTTGGTATCCCTGTTGGTGGAGATGGCAATTTGGATAGAGGGGATGTTGGGTATACTTCTTTTGAAAGCCAGCAAGCTACAGATTTGTTTAAACGGGCACATCAACATGGTACGAGTGTTGTTCTCACACTGACCCAGATGGATCAAGGAGATATTATTTCTCTTCTTAATAATCCAGCAGGTCAACAAGCAACAATTGACCAGGCTGTTGGACTTGTCAAAGATCGAGGTATTGATGGCATTAATGTAGACTTTGAATACATTACTGATCCAGGTCAAGATTATCGTAATAAATTCACCAAATTTGTTGCGGATTTAACGTATCGGATGCACCAGGAAGTGCCAAATTCTAAAGTGACGGTTTCGGTATTGGCATCATCTGTCAAAGAACCAAAGCTCTATGATATCCGATATCTTTCAGAAAATAGTGATGGTATTTTCATGATGGCATATGATTTTGCGACAACAACAGCTGATAATGCCATGCCAACTGCCCCACTCCATGGATATCAAAATGGTACCTATTGGTATGATGTTGCAACTGCTGTTAATGATTTTTTGACACAAATGACTCCTACCAAGCTTATCCTTGGGGTGCCATGGTATGCCTATAACTATGCAGTCTCCCAACCTGGCGTCAAGGCTGTAACTTCAGCTTGGTCCAGTGGTGTGAGTCAAACCTATTCTATTGCAACTGATAATGTCCCAGCACAGCAGCAAGGATGGGACAATGAAGGTGACGTCGGTTGGAAAGCATACTTTGACTCATATTCTGGAGTATGGAGAATGGTATTTTTGGACGACGTAAGATCCTTGGGGATGAAATATGACTTTGCAAAAGAAAAGAATTTAGGAGGGGTTGGTATTTGGGCATTGGGATTTGATGATGGCAAGCATGAAATGTGGAGTCTTTTGGAAGATAAATTTGGTACCAAATTTGCTGATAGCACTATTATGGATAGACAAATTTCACAATAATTATGACTCTTTTTCGCCTGCTAACACCAAGAGCCAAACAATTTCTCTTTGTACTCGCCTGTATGGTAGGAGTTGGGTTCCTTTCCTTTGTCCCTCATCATGTTCCGCGTCTTTATCATCAATCTCTTATCCCAGTCAAAGAAGTTGATAGTTTTGCTCCTCTTGTCAGTAAGTTACATAAGACAAAAAATACGTTTAACCTCAAAAGTCCAATTCAGTTAGTCCTACAAGCTCATGCTGCTGCTTCATATGATAATGCATCATCTTATATAGCAATTGACATGGATAATGGACAAATTATTGAAGGGAAAAATCCAGATGCACCTTTGCCAATTGCATCGCTTACGAAAGTGATGTCTTCTGTCATAGGGCTTGATTTGATGGCGTCAACAGATGAAGTAACTATTTCTCAATACTCATCTCTTATGCCTGCAACAACAATTGGTGTTGTCCCAGGACAAAAGATGCAAATACAAGAATTACTCCACGCAATGCTTATGACATCAGCCAATGATGCTGCACAAGCACTTCATGATGGTGTTAATGATGCGTATCATAGTGATGTTTTTGTACGAGCGATGAATGAAAAAGCAACATTTTTAGGACTTACGCATAGCCATTTTGCCAATGCAGAAGGATTTGACGACTCAAATAATTATAGTAGTGTTAAGGATTTGGCTCTGTTATCTCACTATGCTCTGACTAATTATCCAGTCATTGCATCAATTGCTCAACAGGATTTTTTGCATATGCCAGCAGATAGCTTTCATAAGCAATATGATTTGAATAACTGGAATGGACTACTGGGAGTTTATCCAGGAGTTTATGGACTAAAAATTGGCAATACTGGACAAGCAGGATATACAACTATTGTTGCGTCAGAGCGAAATGGACATCGGGTACTTGTGGTGCTTCTTGGAACACCAGGAGTATTGGAACGGGACCAATGGGCAGCTGATTTGTTAGACACTGCTTTTAACGACGCATATAATTTGCCTCCTGTTGGGGTAACTGCGGATGCACTTCGAGCGAAATATGCGACGTGGCAATATTGGAATTAGCGCATAACTCGTATTGCTTCTTTTGGAAGCTTGACTTTTTTTTTAAATCTTAGCTTATGGCGAAAAAGACTTAGTACTACTCCCAGTCCTGCTGCTAAGAGATTAAGAAAGGTTGGAACATCACCGGCAACGAAAATAAAAAAGAGAGTAAAAGCAAGAAATCCTGTGATGGCAACAATAGCATTTTTTGCTTTCTCATTATCTTCATAATATTTGTAGACATCATCAGCAAGGATTCCTCCCACACAACCAAGACCGACCCAGAAAAAAAGGCTTATCCAACTAATGCCATACAAAGAGAGATCCATGCTCGCAATGTATCTTCAAATGGTAGGAATACTACCGCAGAATCGGTAAGAAAAATTGGAGAGACTACTCGTAGCCTTTTTTCTGAAGAGAAAAATATTTTGCATATAATCCCTTTTTTTTCATAAGAGCTTCATGACTTCCCTCTTCTGCAAGTTGACCTTTATCAATGACAAAAATAGTATCAGCCATTCTGACTGTTGAAAATCTATGGGAAATAAAAATAAGCGTTTTTTCTTCGTAGACTTTTTTCAAATTTTCAAAAATAGCAAATTCTGCTTCAGCATCAATATTTGCTGTTGGCTCGTCCATAATAAGAATTGGTGCTTGTCTAAATAATGCTCGTGCAATAGCAACTTTTTGCCATTGTCCGACAGATACATCTTCACTCCCCTCAAACCACTTTCCCATTCGTTGGTCAAGTCCATCAGTAAGCTGCAGCATTATATCTTTTGCTTGTGCTTTTGAGATAACATCAATAACTTTCTCATCAGATGCCTTTTGGGAAATATCTCCTAAGAAAATATTTTCCTTTAAACTCAAATCATATCTGGCAAAATCCTGAAACAAAATACCAATATGCTGATACCAAGTTGAGAGAGAAATATTTCGTAGATCTTCTCCATTAACAAGAATTCTTCCTTCTGTTGGGTCATAAAATCTCAACAGTAATTTAATAAGTGTTGTTTTGCCTGCTCCATTGTGTCCAACAATTGCAATATCATCACCGCGTTTTATTGTAAATGAAACATGTTTGAGAACGTCTTCTTTGGCATCAGGATAGTGAAAGCTCACATTTTCAAAAACAATCTCTAGAGGAATACGATCAGTGAGTTGGATAGCCCCAGGATTATCTTTTATTTTATTTTTAGTCTCAAGTAAGTTGAAATAATCATTTGCGTACAAATTATTTTCATAAATAAAGCTAACATTATTAAGAATATTTGCGAGGTCTGCGCCAAAGGCAAAAATAATACTCACAAAAAGAGTAAAGCTACCAATTGATTCCTGATGAGAGGTTACTAAATGCATAAAATTATTCAAAGCAATAAAGACAACAATAGGACTGAGAATATAGTCAAATAATGCTATAAATGTGTATTTGCGAATAGGCTTGACGTATTCAGTAACAATCTCATTTTGAAGAGCTTTTGTCTTATCAATAAAATAATCTTGCAGTCCGTAGAGCTTAATTTCAGCAAGAGTTGGGAAAGAGGTAAACATGCCTCTAAGGTACCAGAGAAAATTTGTCTTTGTCCCATTGAGAGAATAGATGGAATACGATGCATTGCCGTACTTGGCACGAATAAAATAAAAAGGCACAGCAACGGCGCCAATTGCAAGGAAATACCAGATGTTAAATTGTAAAGCGATAAAGAAAGTAAGTACGAGTGAGACAAGATTATAAAAGATATAGTTAATACGCATCACTATTTCAGGAAGACGCCACGGATAGGAGTCTTGTGCACGAGCAATAAGATTTCGCATTTCCCCATCTTCTAAGTGCACAAAATCCAAGTCTGCCAATTTGTGCATAAATTTTCGACTCAGAATGCTTTGAAATTTTGATCGAACAACATAGTCAAAATAATATTGTGAAAGCACGGAGTAGAGGTATTGAGAAATAAATTGACTAAAAAGATAGCTCGCGATGACAATAAAAAAAGAAGAGCTTTGGTTGAGTGTTACTCCTGCAAATACCGCATCAATCATCATCTTGTACGCAAAATATGAAGCAATAGAAAAAACAGCTGCTAAAGTTGTTGAAAGAAAATATCCTACAACATGCCACTTATCTTCGGTCCAAATAATAGTGAGAAGTAATTTAGTATTTTTAAGAATCTGCACAAACTGTTGCATAGCCTCATTGTAGCAAAATATATCTTTTCTATCTTGGATAGGATTTTAGCCTCAATTCTTACTTGATTTCTTATATTTCATTGCTACTATTACGTTGCCATGCTTAACGTAGATCAACAATACACTAAGCACATCATCTTCCCTGCTTAGAGAGATTGTGTTTGTGTGCAAAAACCCAATCTCCCTGACGAAGGGAGATTTTTTTATGAAAGGAGGTGAATATGGCAAAAGAACGAACAAAAAGGACTAACAGTACTCCCTCTCCTGGAGAGAATATTGTGCAGGTATTAATGGATAGACCTATGGCTGTCCCAACAAATATCAAAGACTTACCTTCAGATGTTGCGGCATTAGTACGTGCTGTTGAAGGAAGGCCTCTAAGGCGTGAGATGAGGCGAAAGTTTACTGGTCCAGTACAAGAAGGAGCAGGTTCTGTTATTCTTGCTCATTTTGATAAATTGAAAGAAGAAGGACATCCCAATCCAGCGGGAACTGCTATGGGGACATACTATCAGGAATTTATTCGACCTATTCAAGGTGAGTGGACGCAGGAGGAGTTAACTGCTTTTCAACAGGGTCCTGACCGCTCGAGAGATCGAGCAGAACGGGAAAGAAAAGCATCTCTGCGAAGAATAGACGCGTTAATTGATAAATTAGGAGATTAATTGTTTTCTAGTGAACGCCAGAGGTACCAGCAGGCTGTTGAGCGGTATGGTTTCCATTTTTCTGCAAGCTTCTCCATAGCTATTTTATCGGTAATGCCATAAAGTTTGGTGATAGCATTTCGAATACCCAAATCTCCAACAGAAAAAACATCGGGTCTTTTCAGAGTAAAGATAAGTATCATTTCTGCAGTCCACTTCCCTACTCCACGAATTTGAGTGAGTGCTGCGATAACTTCTTCATCAGTCATGTTTTTGATTTTTTTACTATCGATGAGATCACTTATGAATGCATCAGCAACGCTTTTGATATAGGAAATTTTTTGAAAAGAAATACCACAATCACGCATTGCTTGGTCGGGTGTTGCAAGAATATCTTTTGCATTTGGAAATTTTTTGTCATCGAACAATTTTTTGAATCGAGTATAAATGGTATCTGCTGCTTTTATTGATAATTGTTGCGAGACAATGGATTCGATAAGATCTTCAAAAAGAAATTCACTTCTATCAGTAAATGTTGGTGCAGGATATTTTTCTTGTAATTTTTTTAAGATAGGATCAGTAAATGTCATAGTGATAAAAATGTGTGCTCAAGTAACACACGTGGACTTACATTCGTTGTTTGATACATTTCATATGCTTTTTGGAGCTTCCCTAAAGTATGTACTATCGTTTTTGTTTGGGTTTTATCTGAGCTAGAGGTCAAAAGTTGATCTCGTAACAGTAAAATGGAGGTTTCAAACCAGGTGGAAAGATTTTCCTTATCAGTTGCGAGCTTCTCTGCAAGAGCAAAACGATCACTTATTGGTGCTTGTTGTTTTAAAAGCATAATATCTTCTTTGACTTTTTCAGTTTCCTCTTCTGTTATTTCTCTTTGCTCTTTCTCTCCAATAAGTATCTGACACCTTGAGAGAATTGTTGGGAGAAATTGCTGGGTTGTCGGTGCAAGAAGAATAAAATACACAAATGGAGGTGGCTCTTCCAAAACTTTGAGTAATGCATTTTGAGCTTCGATAGTGAGTAATTGTGCACTTTGGATAATAATGCTTTTTTTCTGCCCTTTGTATGGAGCTAGATAAAGACTTCTCTGCATATCTCGGATACTCTCGATGCCAATACTGCCCTCAGCTGTAATAATTGTTCTATCAAATTGGCTTATCTGGTGAGTTTGATAAAAGCTATCAAGGTAATCAGTAATTATTTGCTCTGTTTTTGCAATAAAAATGAGGCTATTCATGGTAGTTTCTCCTTGACATTATACTCTAGATTTCCATACTATTAAA
>PRDT01000018.1 GCA_003173995.1 Candidatus Levyibacteriota bacterium
CGAGAAAAAGAGCATTACCAGAAGACTAAACGACCTATCCACGAATAACTTTTGTCCCAGAAAGATAATCATGAAACATTTGCTTGCCTGGACGAATGAAATACCACACTATGTCAAAAATAGATGATGGAACAATGACCAATGATGAATAGAATTGAGTAAAGGTACTCAACGCAAGAATTCCCGCAAGTACTGGGATCATCGCTCTGATAACTGTTTGGAAGAAATTTGGATCTTTTTTATCGTGTGCGTTGACGATCTCAAGCCCAAGAAGCATCTGTCCAAGTGTCCTTCGAGCCTTCCATTGAATGAGAAGAAAATAACAAAAGACAATAATACAATTGACTATTATCTTGATATAACCAAAAAGAAGTAAGGTATAAAGAGCAGCTGAAAAAAGATTGGGACCTGGCTCTGTCAAAATAGGAGTCCTACCCAAAATCCATGTATGAGTAAAAGGCGAATAGGAAAGAAGATCTTCAAATATAATAGCGGATAGATAAAATGTAAGAAAGCCAACGATACAATAGTCAAGGATACACGCAATAACTCTTCTCACTGCAGTTGCTTCTTCAATAGTAGCGACTTCTGCAAAGACATTATCTATAACAGATGAGCTCTCTTGAGCTTGATACACTTCATCATGCATTAATTCGTGAGCAAGCTTAAGGACATGGCTGACTTCCTCTTTGGTAAGATCATGTGTATGCAGCTCCTCACGAATTTTTTCCTCAGGTGTTCCTTTTTTCTTTGCTGCAATTGCTAATCTAACTAATTCCCTAGATACCATCTCATCGCATGATATAGAAAGGTGGGGAATTTTGCAAATACTATTTGTGATTATGCAGGTGTATCCAATCTAAGATATACTAATTGTATGGACGTGCTAATACAGTTAATAAGTATTTTTGTCCTAGGCTTTATTGCAGGAGCCATTCCAGGAGCTATCCTCACTTCCATTTTTACGGAAGTGCTTCGAGAGGGATTTGTGAAAAGTCTTCGCGTTATTTTTTATGCAGGAATTTCAGAAGTTATAGTTGCTACTGGTATTATGTTTGTACTCTTCTCTATTCATATCCCCCATGCTGTTTATTATGCTATTTCTTTTATCGGAGCAGTTGTATTGATATGGCTTGCTACAAAAATTTGGGCTATTAAAAAATTGCATGAAAAAGGCAATCTTTTTGATTTTAAGAAAATATTTTTACTCAGCATCTCTAATGGACCATTGTGGATTTTCTGGACTACTATTTGCGTTCCACAAGCATATGTGTTGAGTCAAAAAATAACAGGCGGACAAGTGCTTTTCTTAGCGATATTTGAGTTGGGATGGACTGTGTCTACTCTTCTTCTTACCTTTCTTTTCTCACAATTTCGTCCACTCCTCACTCGTGAGAAAGTTGTTTCAAAAGTATTTAAAGTATTTGCAGTTTTTCTTATTCTTTTTTCTGTGAGACTAGCATTAACGAGTATCTTCTTTTTCCTGAAGTAGTTAATTTCTGTGTCTTAAAATGCGGCCTGTAGCCGCAGCGAAGTCCCTTTTTTGATTAATTTCTATGTCTCAAAAAAGCGGGGATGTTCCAGACATCCTCATCATCTTGTTGCGCTGCAGTGTCATCAGCCGGTTGTGGCTGAGGTTGTGGTGTTGGACTGCTTGTCTGTTGTATTGGTTGGGAAGGCTGAGCTGGTGCTTGTTGATTGGATTGCATTGTTGGGACTGTATGTGTTGAGACAAAACTCTGAAGTTGTTGTTTGGTAGAGTCAAATCCTGTTGCAACGACTGTTATTTTTACTTGATCTTTCATCGTCTCATCTACTGTTGTACCAAAGATAATATTTGCATCTGGGTCAGCTGCCTCTGCAATTATCTTTGCTGCTTCATCAACTTCTGTCATGGTAAGGTCAGACCCTCCAGTAATACTGAAGAGGACTCCACGTGCTCCTTCCATTGATACTTCAAGAAGTGGAGAAGAGACTGCCGCTCGTGCTGCGGATTGTGCTCTATTCTCACCAAAGCCAGCGCCAATACCCATAAGAGCAGAGCCAGAATTGGTCATGATAGAGCGAACATCGGCAAAGTCAACGTTAATAAGTCCTGGAAGTGTGATGAGATCTGAAATACCTTGCACACCTTGTGATAAGACTGAGTCAGCAACTCGAAATGCCTCAACTAGTGTTGCTTTTTTATCAACAACATCCAAAATTCTCTGATTGGGAATAACGATCAAAGTATCAACCTTATCTTTCAAATTCTCAATACCATCTTCTGCATTTACCATGCGTCTGGTCCCTTCAAATGAGAATGGCTTAGTCACAACAGCAATCGTAAGTGCTCCCAAATCTTTTGCAATTTTTGCAATAACCGGAACGGCACCGGTTCCTGTTCCACCACCCATACCTGCAGCGAGGAATATCATGTCGGACCCTGTCAAAAGATCTTTTATTTTTTCTGCAGATTCTTCGGCTGCTTGTCGACCAACTTCTGGATCTCCACCACTACCAAGACCTTTGGTAAGCTTGTCTCCAATTTGGACTTTGGTCGTTGCGTGATTGAGAAGAAGCGCCTGTGCATCAGTATTGACAGAAATAAAATCAACACCTTGAATTTGTGCTTGGGATATCATTGACTCGAGAGCATTTCCTCCTCCACCACCAACACCAATAACGCGGATTTTAGCAAAGTTTGAGGTTTGAGGTCTAATGAGCATGGTACAGCTACTCTAGCAGATAGTTTTTGTTTTTGCAATACCCACTAGATATAGTGTTATGCCCAATTTACGGGATAAACGATTTAATAAAATCGATAACTTTCTTCCCCATTTTTCCAGATGGTAAAAATTTAAATGAAGGAAGAGAAAATCCAAATGGTAATCCTGCTGGTGCCTCAAGTGTCCCACCAAACATAATAAGTCCAATAACAGCAGCAAATGGTGTATCTTCTATTTCATCCTTAATTCCCTTCAGGTCTTGGGGTATGCCAACTCTTACAGGCATTGCGAGGGTTCGCTTGGCACTCTCAACTATTCCTACTGTCTTTGCTCCTCCCCCTGTTATCACAAGTCCTGCTGGTGTCTGACCACCCCACCCGCTTTTTTTAATTTCACTTCCAACCATACTAAATATTTCATTGAGGCGTGGTCTGATAATTCCTTCAACCAATGTCTTTCGTGAGACAAGTCGAATTTCTTCTGGTAAATGAAGCGATGCCAAATCTATTTCATCTGAAGAGCGAGGTGTCTTGCCTTCTTCATCTTCTGATGCGACTTGCTTTGCAATAGGCTTTGAAAGGAATAATTTAATTTTTTCTGCACTTTCAAGAGAAATGCGAAGTCCAATTGCAAGGTCATTGGTAATATGTCTTGCACCAATAGGTAAAACTGAGGAATGGGCAACAGATCCATCAACATAAATAGAAATATCTGTGGTACCAGAACCAATATCAACAAGTATGACACCTAATTCTTTTTCTGTATCAGAAAGAATAGAAAGACTACTTGCGTAGCCACTAAAGACAAATCCATCCACATCAACGCCTACTTCTGTAAGTGCTTTATCTAAATTGCGAATTGATGTAGTATTTGCAGAAATGATATGAGTGTCTACCTCCAAGCGAACTCCTGTCATGCCAATTGGATCTTTAATGCCTTCCTGTCCATCTACAGAATAATTTCGAGGAAGAACATGAATTATTTCCCTGGAGGATGGGAATGAAACAGCTTTTGCTGCATCAATAACACGAGTCATATCATTTGTTGTTATCTCGCCTTGTGGGTTAGAAACAGCCACTACGCCTCGCGAATTCTGACTTTCAATATGAGAGCCACCAATTGATGCAACGACATGAGAGACAGAATATCCTGCCATGCGCTCTGCTGCTTCAAGAGAGGTATTTATCACACTCACCGCATCTTCAATATCAACAATTTGGCCTTTTTTGATACCTGCAGACTTTACTTCAGACACGCCGAGGACATTAACTGTGCCTTCTTCAGAAAGCTTGGCGATAACTGTAATCACTTTATTGGTGCCAATATCAACACCTACAACAATTTTTCCGTCAGCCATAATTTAAAAACTTATCACTGGTCTATCAAATCGAAAATCCAGTCGTTGAAACTGCTTCCCTTCTATTGTAAGGTTAGCAATTGTGAGTTGTAAAGAGGCTATTTGGCTTTCTATATCTTTCTGAGTGGATACTATTACTTTAGCCTTGTTTTTCAAGATAATTGTTGCGGTACCATTATTTTCAACAGTAACATTGGTATAATCCACTTTGTGATTTTGGAGTGCATCGGTAATTCGCATTGCTAAAGAGGAGGTATCATTCTTCTTTTGGAGTGAAGCTATACTACCCATTGGGCTCAGAATAGTTATCATATGCTTTTTCCAGGTGTACACTCCAAAACAAATACCAAAAATAAAGAAAGATCCTAGGAGAATAAGAATAATTGTTCTAAAAATTGGTCTAAGCTTTCGTCTCTGACTTCTTGCAAGCATTTTCTAAAATTTCGACTATATGGGACGCAGCACCTTCATGTAGCTTTGCAAACTCTTGGTGATGTGCATTGATATAGTCACCCTTCTTTTCTATCATACCAAGTATTCCGTCAAAAAGCTTCTCTGGAGTCAATTCACTCTGCTCAAAATATTCTCCCAGTCCCATTTTTTTGAAATATTGTGCATTTTTCAGTTGCTCATTCTTCTGTCCTGAAGGAAGAGGAATAAGAAGCGCTGGTTGATTGAGAATAAGAAGCTCAGTAATTGTATTCACGCCAGCCCGACTGACCACAAGATCTGCTTTTTTAAAAAGCGTGACAATATTTTGTGGGTCCACAAACTTAGTCAGGACATATCTTTTCTGCAAGTCTTTTGGAAGTTGAGACCTCATGCCAGCAAGTCTTTCAAAATCATCAAATACCTGTGCATCTCCTGTCTGATGAATAACTCGTATTTTTTCCAGTAATTTCTCAGCTGACTTCTCTACAAAGACGTTGAGTGCATGCGAGCCCGCACTCCCACCAACTATCACAACAAGTGGCAATCGCCCTTCTGGAATAAGTCCTTCAATTCCTGCTGTTGGATAGGTCTTCAGAAGAGGATTACCTGTCATAACTATTTTTTCCTTTGGAAAATATTTTGCTGAAGATTCCCATGACAGACAAACTTTTTTTGCAAACCGTGCTACTACTTTATTCCCAAGTCCTGCTTCTTGGGTCTGCTCGTGAATCACAACTGGTATGTGAAGAAGAGATGCTGCAAATCCTACTGGCACCGAAAGATAGCCTCCAAATGACATCACGATATCAGGTTTTATTTTTCGAAGAAGAAGAAGCGCCTGAGTGACACCGTACGGAATTTTTACGAGTGATGGGACCGTATGCAGACTGAGTCTTCTTTGTACTCGTCCTGTTGTGAGTGGGTAAAACGGAATACCCATTTTGGTAATAGTCTGATATTCCAAAGAAACACCTTTGTCTCCTTCAAATGCATGCTTTCGACCAACATAACTAACCTGCGTCTCTTTGGGAAGAGCTGCAATAACTGCCAAAGCAGGGGTCATATGTCCACCAACAATTGCTACCTTCATATATTTTGTCTTGCTATATTTAATAGTATACCCACAGAGCACAAATCAACAATAAGCGCAGAGCCACCGTAGGAAATAAATGGCAATGGAACACCGGTAAGTGGCAAAAGTGCGGTCTGTGCTCCCAAATTTATCATCATTTGAAATCCTAAGAAAGCAGTAATGCCCCCTGCCAACAATTTTCCAAAAGTATCTTTTGCAGAAAGCGCGATAAATATACCTCTCCAAATAAAGGCTAGACACAACAAGAGAAAAACAATTGATCCCAAAAATCCTATCTCTTCAGCCATAATCGCAAAGATAGAATCAGTCGCATTTTCAGGAAGGTACGCATATTTCTGAAGTGAATTTCCAAGTCCAACCCCAGTAAGTCCCCCAGACCCAAGGGCAATAAGAATTTGTCTCACATGGTACGAGGCTGTCGAGAGGGAATCATTTGGATTAAAAAATGTAGCCAAACGCTTTGCACGATATGGCTCAATTTTAATGAGAATAAAACCCAAGATGCCAAGAACAGGAGCAATACCGCCGACATACATCATATTTCCTCCTGAGAGAAAGTAGAGCACCAGTGCT
>PRDT01000088.1 GCA_003173995.1 Candidatus Levyibacteriota bacterium
AGACACTCCAGCTCCTCACAGAAGGCAAAGAAGGAGACGTCCTTATTTTTATGCCTGGAAGAAATGAGATAGATAGGACAGAAGAAGCATTAGTTCGGATGCTGCCTGTCCCAGAAGATACAGAGATTATCAAAATAACGGGTGGAGATAGTCAGGAAAATCCTTATGAAAAAATTCAACATCGAAAGCGAGGCAAGCGACATATTTATATTGCAACAGATGCAGCCGAAACTTCCATTACTATTCCTGACATTAAAATGGTTATTGATGCTGGACTCATGAAAAGAATGGTCTATGATAAAGAAACAAGGCTTACAACTCTTGAGACACTCCCCCACACCAAGGCAAATTGGCGGCAGCGTAAAGGACGTGCTGGAAGAACTTCAGAAGGCGATGCCTATGCTCTCTTTACTCAACGAGAGCTCGATAGTCGTCCAGAGCATCAAGTAGCAGAATTTCTTCGCTCGGACTTAACTCCACAAATCCTTCGCATGAAAGCAGCAGGGATAGATGACGTTGTTAATTTTGATTATATAGAACATCCAGGCGAAGCCACCATTATTCAAGCGATAAGGTCACTTCAATTATTAGGTGCGCTTGACGAACATGGAGCAATAACAGAGATTGGAAGAATTATGTCAGAAATTGATGAAGACCCACATTTTGCTCGTATGCTTATTGAGGGACAACGACGAGATTGTCTTGACGGCGTTATGGTATTGATAGGGCTTATGAAGGCAAAAGACTCTCCTTTTTTCTTTGATCGTAAAAGTGAAAGGTTTCAAAGCAAATATGGACAATTTTTCCACCCCCAATCTGATTTTTTAACGTTTATCAAGGTATGGAATGAATACGCCAATATACCTGCTGAGAATCGTGCTGCCTGGTTACAGGAAAATGGATTAAAAGGAAGTGTACTTTCAGAAATTCGTCGAACAAGGAGAGATCTTCTTCAAGATTTGGCCAACTCCAAACTTCCGCCGCAAGCTATCCCACTGGATGCACAAGTTGAGCAGAATTTGTACTTATCAATTGCGTCAGGACTTATGGATAGGGTACTTGTCAGAACAGGCTCAAGGGAATATAGTCTTCAGACAGGTGGACTTGGCAATATACGTCTCGATGCAACCACTGTCTTTGCAGGCCAGTGGCCATCCTCATTATTCGTAGGTAAGTTGAAAAGCAGTAAAGCTGCAAATTCACGCACTGCCAACTCTTTCGCTTCAGTACTTATGTCATATAATGAAACTCTCTTAAGAGAGTCATTCCCTTATCTCAATATCCTTCAACCAAAACCAGTATCAGAGAGTGGGACAAGGGATGAGTCTAGGATACATGAAGACTCTCTCAGACAAGAGCTTTCCGCTATTTCATATGCTCCTCCAATCCCTGGGTTACCGCTCAGAATGAAAGAGCAGCAACCAACAACCTGGTTGGGAAAAATAGGATATTTCTTAAAAAATCTAAATAATAGAATACTCAAATTTCTCTTTGGGGCATAAAGGTTGTTTTCTCTAATTGGAAAAAATAGTCATTTTTGGTAAAATAACAAATACTGCGGGCGTAGTTCACCGGCTAGAATGTCTCCTTGCCAAGGAGAATGTAGTGGGTTCGACTCCCATCGCCCGCTCCAGAAATATTTATAGCACCCCTCATCATAGAATCTTGACCACACGATTCTTATAGGATATAATAATCAGTAATGTCCTTACACGAAGACGCCCCAGGTTTAGGTAAAAACCCTGCAGCAATGTCAGGAGCTGATTTTCTTTCTCAAATAACAGAACAAGGAACATCCCCAAGTTTTACGCAAGATGCTCTAAATGCGCTTAATAGAGCCTACTATACACACAGATATGCTTTTCGTGACGTGAGCTACAATTTTTTCACCGGGCGCAATTTCCAAACAGTTTTATCTAACGAGATTGAAAGACTAAACTTAGGAACGGACTTGCGAATTAAAGAATTATCAAATGGGCCAGCAATTCGCTGGGAACATCTAAGATATCCCCTTCTTTATGGAAATACACATGTTATTCTTACAGATTTTGATATTTCTCTCCTCCCAACAGACGAGCAGTTAGTAAGGAAGAGACTCGATCCACAACATTTTTCGCGTGAGGTATATAGTCTTACAGACGTTATGCCTACATTACCGACAGAAGAAAGAGTAGATCTTATGCTTATTACATATGGATTTGACAGTATCTGGCTCCCTCAAGATATAAGATATGTTAAAAACGGAGACACATGGTACCAAACACTCTACAGACTTAACATACCAGAAAATCTTGCTTTTGAAGAGCAAGAGCAAATACGTGCAGTTTTGAGAGGAGAAGTTGACAGCAATTCTATTCCTCTTCGTCTACTTGCAGCTGTTGAGATAGAAGAAAGCTTGGAGGAAGTAGATATGACTACTCGGTCATTTGGACAGCAAATCTTGAATAGATACGGTCATTTAGAGACTGCTGCAATTAATGTACCTGGAGGTTTAATCCAAAGAGTCATAGAAGCATTTGATAATCAAATTGCAGAAGGAGGAGCATTTATTATCGGTGATACTGCAGTTGATGATCAACGTGGTTATAGTGCCAATACAAACAGTCCTGCTAAAAGTTATTTGAAATTGCCTGAAGGTGCAATATATAGGCAAGATGACTATGGTCTCGCCAAGGCAATCCTTGAAGACCTGGGTTATGATGTAGAGATACAAAATGCTGTTCAAGGGCCTTTTAAATACATTTTTAGTGAAATGGTTCAGCAAACAACAAAAGATGAGCTGATGATGACAATACGAAGAAAAAAATCACAAATTTGAGGTAACAATTCCCATCGCCCGCTCCAGAAAGAATATTTTAAGAGCCTTATAGTTTCATCTATAACTCCCAAATTGTTTTGTATTATACGTGTGTAAACTGAATCACAAAAACTTCCCTTTCAAGTCACTGGAGCTTGACTTCAGTCCTATAGTGTGATAGAATTACCTTCTAGGCTTGGATACTCAGGCCTAAAGAATAGATATGTTCCCTATACTTTTTGGTGCTATATTGGCGCTTTCTGTACAAACAACATCTTCAGCCTCACTTTTACCTGCGGCTGAGTCTACTATCGTGGCTGAGAAGCAGTATTCTCTTTTGGATAGATATGCTGATAAGTCAGTGAATGATGTCTTTTCAGAGAATATTCTTCTTACTCTTGCCTATTTAAGAGGTACAGCCAAAGAAAATGAGCCTGTGGATTGGTCAAAAATTACAAAAGACTTTACCTTTGCTTTTACCCTTGAACCTGGGCAAACATTTGCTTTCCATGACCAGGTTTTACCAGAGTTTGGAAGGTCAGTAGCTCTTACAACAAATGCCCATTTTGATAGTGCAGAAGGATTTAAATCTGATGGATGGTTGGTTGCGGATGGTGTCTGCCATTTAGCATCATTTCTTAATGTGGTTGCAAAGAATGCTGGGCTTGATGTTGTTGCTCCTACCGCTCATGATTTTGCAGCTATTCCTGATGTTCCAAGAGAAAATGGAACTGCTATCTACTATACACCAGATAATCCTTCTACAAGTAAACTTCAGAATCTCTATATTACTAATACATTTTCTTATCCTGTAAAGTTTGTGTTTACCTATAAAAATAATGCACTAGATATTACCGTTGAAAAGTAATAATTTTCCTTTACATTTCCTCTGTCTCGTATTACGCTAAAAGTGTGAGTAAGAAAAAAAATTCTCGTAAATCTGCTTTTTCCTTTATTGCACGCTTTATTATAGGAGGCTTTGTGGTTATTAGCGTTGGTATTTTGACATGGCACCTGTACCCTCAACAAAAAATTGTCGTAGGGTGTGCAAATTCTATTAGTTGTGGCAAAGAATTGTCAGGCAAAATTGAAAACAATGCCTCAGGAATTTTTCATACAAAAAAAGTTCCTCCTCCTCAAATAAGTGATGTTTTGGGTATTTCCAAGACAGTCCTTGGTGCAACACTCCCACCAGGGGAGAAGCATATTTATGTTGATCTTGCAAGGCAAATGCTTTATGCATATCAGGGGAAAAATATTGTCATGCAGACACATATTTCATCAGGCAAGTGGAACCCTACGCCAACAGGGGATTTTACTATTTGGATAAAGCTTCGTGCCACTCGTATGACAGGTGGAGAAGGTGCTGATTTTTATGATCTACCAAATGTGCCGTACGTTATGTATTTCTATAACGACGAAGTTGGAAAAGGATTAGGATATAGTTTGCACGGAGCATACTGGCATAATAATTTTGGTCATCCAATGAGTCATGGATGCGTTAATATGAGAATTACTGATGCTGAGGCTTTGTATAACTGGACAGAACCAGCGACAGATGGAGAGACTACCTATGCAACAGATGATGATCCTGGGACAAAAATTACTATTTCTGGTGTAGCGCCAGGACAATAATATGGTTCTTAGACATGAACTCTCAACATTAATGTATATTTTCTTGGCAAGTATTCTTTGCATGTTTACGATAATTTGGCTCCATCAACCTCACCCACCAACATCTGTTCATCTTGCCACAACAGCTCTTTTTCCTACTGATACGCCAACTCCTACTCCCTCCCCACAAGTAACTATGTCTTCACAGACTTCATCAGATGGAATAAAAGAGTTACGTCTTAAAGATGACGGATCTACCTTCTCCTTTACTCTTACTGATACAACAACACATGTCGGCTCTGTTATTTTCTTTCAGAAAAGTGGAGATGTGAGTGCGATGAGTATTCCCTTTAATACATTTTCACCAGCAAATACCTACTTTTTCCTGCAAGAGACGCTGAATGGTCAAACACATTTTTTGGTGTTTAACACGTCAGGTGAAGATTTTGCCAATGGGCAGAAATATCTTGATGTTACCAGTCTTTTCTCAGCATTTACGTCAGACTATACTATTTCAGATGTCACCGGCTGGGGTAGCGATAGCTTTCTCTATATTAATGTCAAAGCAAGACAAGGAGATGGAAAGGTGACATATGGGCTTGATCTTCCTTCTCAGAATTTTTATTCAGTAGGTATTTATTTCCCATAGGGCTTTTCTTATAGTCTCTGCTAATTAAATTGGTTAGAATTCCTTAATGCTCTCAACTCTTTTTTTACTTCTTATTCTCATCTACTAGCTCTTTCATGTCACTTTTTTTCTATTTAAAAAATAAAAAACCATTACCTTTTTGAGGAGATAATGGTTTTGAAAAATGAATTCCCTTATTTCATCATTTTCCCACAAATCTTACAGTCATTCTTATGAGTAATGACGATGTAGACTGTTGCAAGACCGACCAAAATGTACACCAAGCTCTCTGCCATTGGCCAAGAACCCAAAAGATACATAACGAGATTGAAATTAAAAAGACCAACAAGTCCCCAGTTGAGTCCTCCAACAAAAAGAAGCAAGTAGGATACAATGTGAAGCCACTTCATTGATATCACCTCCTTTCCTATCTTATCTTAGAATAAAACTAATTGTCTAAGAATTGCAAGGACTTCTTTTACTATTTCTAGAAATATGAGCCTCTCCTATGGTATAATTTGCTAACATTGCTGGGTCGTCTAATGGTAGGACAACGGACTTTGGATCCGTTTATTCTGGTTCGAATCCAGGCCCAGCAGC
>PRDT01000041.1 GCA_003173995.1 Candidatus Levyibacteriota bacterium
TGCCGTCAGGAGAGCTAACCATTCTTTGTGCTCTATAAGTTCCTGTAGAAGTGGAGATTTCTTCTTCTGTTGAGAAAGAGCAAAGATCAATTCTTGGACAAGGAAAAAAGTTACCAAAACACTCAATGTTCCTGCATATATGGTGCTTGCTCTTACTGTAAATCCATTTAATCCATAAAAAGCAATAAATGGCACAGAAGCATATATATTTGCTGGCATTTTATAGTCATCAAAAGAGCGAAAAAGAAGAGGCATAACGTTACCATATTCATCTCGTCCTGTTTTAAGAATAGAATATGCATTATATGAAGATGCTACCCCATCCCAATAGAGTGATACAGGAACTTCACGAACACGATAAAAACGCAGTAAACCTGAGAAAAGAAGAATAATTGCCAATATCGTCCAAACTAGCGTCTGTTTGTCAGCTTTCCAAAATCCTAAAAAACTTTTCATACTAGTCAGTAAATCTATATTTTATGAGTGACCATATTGCCTTTGGACCATCCTTTACAGCAACAAGCTTTTTACCATCATCGTAACCTCTTGGTGTTGTAGTAATAGGTAACTCAGTAACTCGTAGTCCGAGCTTCAATAATTTAGCGGTAATTTCTGGCTCAAATTCAAAGCCCTTTGCATGAAGCGAAAATTTCTTTGTTGCAGACCGTGGAAAAATTTTATAACACGTCTCCATGTCGGTTATCCATGTTAAATAAAGCATGCTTGTTACCAAACTCAAAAATCTATTTCCAAGGTAATGCATCAAGAATTGGAAATTTCTTTCTTCTCCTTGAAAGTGAGGTAACCTTTTCAGACGTGTACCATAAACTATGTCTGCTTTTTTATCAAGAATGGGAAGCAAAAGCTCTGAAAAATACTTAGGATCGTATTCTAAATCTGCATCCTGAATAACAATATACTCTCCTGTTGCATGTTGTATCCCTGCTATAACTGCAGCTCCTTTTCCTTTATTCTGAGGTTGCTTAAAGAAAAATATTTGCTTTGATTTGTGTTGCTGGACAAATTTTTCTATTATTGCTGCACTTTTATCTTTCGAACCATCATCAACAATAATCACTTCTTTCTCAGCTCCTTTTACAGGTGTCTTTTCAACCAACTCTAATATCTGTAATATTGTCTTTTCTTCATTATAGACTGGAATAATAATTGATAATTTCATATTACATCACTTGATAAATTCTATAATTACCTTTTGAAAATATTTCCTGTAAAAATGCTACTTTATTTTTACAGTAATCACCATTTACGCTTACAAGATAATCTATCTTTTCCTCTTTAAGTATCTGTTTTATATGTTGAGAGTCATCTACACAAGACATTTGTAGAGAAGCTAATGTATCAACAGTTATCCTTCTCTTACTTACAATATCCTCTGGAACATTATTTAAAACCATCGTTTGGTAATAGATAGGTCTATTACTTAATGCGGAGAAGAACGTCGTATTATAGATGTCATTCCCTTCTTTACGATCTATGACCATTATACCATCTTTCAGGTTAGTACTCTGTTGTAACTTGCTTGCAGTTTGGAGGAAATTTGAAGATAAGACAGTAGGATTTTTAAAAGATGAGGAAAGGAGAAAGATAGTATCTGGAAGAGAAAATAAAATAACAAATACCCATATGGCTATACAAAGTTTTTTTGATCTTACAGTGTATTTCCCAAAAACATAAGCCGTTGGAAAAATTAAAAGGATATAGCCTAACCAAAGAAACTGTACAGTATTAAAAACTTCTATATTTTGGATAAAAAAACTACCAATGCAAAAAGCGATAGCTATCATTGTGCAAAATAAAATTGTAATCTTATTAATGCTTTTTTTATGGAAAAGCTTTGGTAAAGTTACAAGAGAAACAATTCGTAATCCAAGTGAAGGAATAAGAAATAAAACAAATGCTTCTAAGTAAAGCTGCACAATTCTGAGTACATTATGATGTAATTCATATACTTGATATTTTAAAGGCCATGCAAGGAAATAAAATATGTCATTACTTTCCATAAAATGCTTATATTGGAGAAATGGAGCAAAGATAAGCTTCCCCACACCCAAGTTAAACGGAACATAGAAAAATGCTGAGAGGATTCCAGCACCTAGTAGTACTAGGAAATAAGTATATCGTTTTTCTTTATACAACTGATAGCAAGCAATTACTGCTAATCCTCCATACATAAGAATTGCTGTATATATCTTCATACCCCCAAGTATTCCTATCAAGATAATAGGAACAACTACTGTTATCGTTTTCTTCATTGTGAAAATTCCAACAATAGCAAGAAAGGTCAGTCCCATTGATAAAACTACAGAAGGGTCGAAAACATGAGAAAGTGATTGAACAATAACGGGATCATAATGAAGTCCTTGTGCATGAAGAAGTGTAACTAATATAACACGAAATCCTTGAGCAAAATATAAAAGAAAAAGAAATAATAGACTTTGTTGTCTTGTAAATTTGAGGAATTTTACAAGGGTCAACCCAGCAAACCCGTAAAAAATGCTCATAAATACGGGAAATAATCTAAAGAACATGTCTAATGTATTGAAGTGATATTGTGACACTAATTGTGCAATGAGAAAGTCATATAAAATATGATATCCATGTAGAGCTACACCACTTACACTTGGATTATTTGGTGGAAATTGCTGGATAATGCTATTAATAAGGCTAATGTGATAAACCGAATCAACCCCATTTGCGCTATAGAAGACCATGCCCCAAGAATTAGTTATACCAGAAGTCGCAACAAGAGCAACCATCCCAATACTCCCAAGAAGGATAATAAGGAATTCAAGTTGAAAAATATAGTGTAAGGAAAAATTCTTTTTCCATTCTTCTAATGAGTCCTTCCATTCTAAGAAAATTGTAACTAGAACAAAAAGATTATAAAGATAAGAAATATGTAGCCATGACAACATGTAGGTTCCTATCAAAAATAAGGCAATTCCAACTCCAAATGACATGGTTGCAATTGATAAAAAATCCTTTTGAGGATACTGAATGCGACGTAATAAAAATCTACCTGGTAAGTAGAAAGCTGAAATGAGAATAATAATAAAAAGAGGAATTGAAAATAGCATATTATTCTTTTACTATTACTTCGATATCATTTTTCTTAAAAAGCTTTTTATTTTCCAATCTCAGTTGAATAATTCTTGGTAAATAAAAACATGCACGGAAAAATCCATCAATAAGTGCCCAATTTCTATCTCTCATTGCATTTACTATGTGTCGTGGAAGCCAAATAAGATGTGAGAGAATAAGTGATGTGTCTGTTGCATTGAGCCAAACAAAGAAAAATTGATTTCTATAAACAATTTTTTGAATTCTAAAGGGTTTGAATTGTGTCTTAATAGAACCTTCTTCATGTTCATGAATAACCTTACTTCTCGCTTCAAAGAGTGTTAGGTAGCCTGCTTTTCGTGCTCGATACGACAAATCTATATCTTCCCAATAGAACGGGTTATAAACATTGTATAGTCCACCTAATGTATCCCAAATTGATTTACGGAATGCTCCACTACCGCCACTTACCCAAAGTGTCTCTTCTTTATCAAGCTTTCCTGCACTATGAATAAGAAAGCCTTTTTCCCACTTGCCCACTCCTCTCCCTCGTAGGACAACTTTACCATCTTCTATACTTTCATCCATACATCCGACAGCAAACACCTCTGGTTCTTTAAAATGTGGAATAAGACTATCAAGAAAGTCTTTATATGGAATAACGTCTGAATTAAGCAGTACAACTATCTCTCCTGTCGCCAGTGATACTCCTCTATTTACATTTGCAGAAAATCCTCCCTTTCGCCGATTGGTATTTGTTATTGTCTTTACAACAATATTCTTATCAGTCTGACTATTAATAAACTGCTCAATAACCTCAACAGAATTGTCTTTTGAAGCATCATCCGGAATGATAATTTCTATTGCACCTTTTTTATATGACTTTACTGCTGTAATAACTTTTGGCAAATTTTTTAGTAATAATTTTGCTCCGTTATAGTTAGGAATGATAATGCTAATATTCATATCTTAATAAGAAAAAAATGTATCTTTAAAAATAATTGTATGGGATCCAGCTGGAACAGTAATTCCTCTAAATGCATAATCTGTTGGATAAATCGTTGTTGATTGTCCATCAATGTATGCATGCCATGTAGGATAATAGACATCAGTAAGAACAAGAAAACCTTCTCCAGTATTATTTGTTTGGATAGTAATAGTATTTGGTTGATAGTTTACTATAGTGGAGGTGCCTTTTATAAACTCTTTCCCTTTTATATCACCCAAAACAATCGCATTTTCTTTTAAGTCGGTTGTCGTATTCATAATGTATTCAATTGCTGCTTTTTTTGTTTGGACTCTTTCAATACTTTTTACAAAAAACACTCTTGGGAAGACATTCATATTTTCATAGACTCGTGTCTCTCCTTCTTCATAAACTTTTTTAAGAGAAGGATTAGTATTCTCATGCAGAGATAAAACATATTTTACTCCTAATAAATCCATAGTTTTATTTGGTGACGAATGAGGAGTAATAATACGATTAAATCCAAAAGGTTCTGAAATATCAGCTTTATTTCTTTGAGAAGCGGCTATTAATTCTGCATAATTTTTTAGATATAACGGGTCATATCCTTCAACACTCTGTAAACGATAGTATGTAGATACATTTGGAGGAAGTATTTCACTATCAGTTGTCATCAGCCGATATTCACCTATATTCTTTTGAAGAAAACTAATTGTAGGAGTGGAGGGAAATAAATATTCTTTATTTGTAAAAGGAGTAAATTTATCACCAAATCGTAATACGTCAATAATAAAAACAAAAAATAATAATGAAAGAAGTAAAACTTTGAGAACTCTTTTCTTTTGTACAAAACGGTATAAGTTAATAAGAATGACTGTTATCGCTAAAATGATTGTTGGGAAAAAAAGATTATGTTTGGTAACTAATATTTGATTAGGAGATAAATGAAATAACTGAGATCCTTGTAATACCACTACCCAAACGCCCATAAAAATTGCCAGAATTGTTCCATTGAT
Organism: Candidatus Levyibacteriota bacterium; assembly: GCA_003173995.1. Classification (GTDB taxonomy): domain Bacteria; phylum Patescibacteriota; class Microgenomatia; order Levybacterales; family UBA12049; genus PRDT01. The sequence goes on from PRDT01000041.1 coordinate 5,065, forward strand.
GATGCTCATTCCTTTTTGTTTGCGGATAAATAAATCCAAACCCAAAGCTCCAAGAATAGCAAGAGAAAAATCAATGACAAAGAGAAGGCGTGTGGGTTGTGATGATGAAAGAAGTGGAATATGAAGAGCAAATGGCAATATTGCAAGAGGAGTTGGAAGACTAAAAAGAAGTGCTATGACAACAAGTGCAGTAAAAAAATATGTTTTTTTATCATGACGGAAGAACATAGCAAACAATGCCATGATAAGAGGAAGTATTCCAATATACCCCACTAATTCTGCGTAATTCCATGTTCCCCAATAATTCAACGTAGTTGGATTCCCAAAGAAATCAGGCACAACAAATTGAATAAGATGTTGCCATGGGATAAACCATCCCGCAGTTGTTAGATAATTCTGATCCATGCTTCTTGCAGAGAGACCAATAGACTGTGCAGTGGGTAGCCACTGTATAGTAGTAAGAATAAACATGGTTATACCAATCATAAGAAATGGTAAATATATTTTGGAAATAGTTACAAGAATATTTAATTTTTTTGTCTTCTTGGATTTTTGTAAAATACGTACAAAAAGATACGCATTACTAATACATAAGGCGTAAAACAATACTTGTACATGTCCAGCCAGAACAGCAGCACACTCTGACAAGAAAAATACTATTCCCCAACGCCAGGTCCATTTTTGAAGTAATTTATCTTTCGCAAGTAAGATAAGTGGCAACCAAATTACTGTCTGGATAACAGTATTCCACAGTAGCCATGAAATAAAAAATCCTGAAAAAATAAATGCTATCGATCCCAATAATGATGCCCATGGATCTAATTTAAGATTACGCAAATAAAGATAAAGAAAAATACCACCTAATAGTGGTTGAAGGAAAATAAGAATACTCCACCCTAGTGAAAAAGGAAGGAAAAAGAGAAATATATTGAGTGGATAGAAAGGAGCTGATTGAAAATTCCCTAAAAGGGGATATCCAGAAAAATTATAAGGATTCCAAAGAGGTAATTGACCAATTTTTTCTAATGAAATTGCCAATTCTTTCCATGGATATTGTTGTCTTATTGGATCAGTTATAAGAAAATTCTTAAATGGTATTCCTCTTGGATAACTCTGGGCATACGCATCTCTAAAAGGATGATACAAACCCACAAGCGTATCTGAAGGGATAGGCAGTGCACCTTTCAGTAAAAATTGCCAGAAAAAAACGCTTATTACTAAGACTAGTGCAACAAAAGGAATAACGGTAATTATTTTTTTCATTGAATTAATGTATATACTTCTTTACAAAATCTATCTCCACTAAAATCATGGGCTCTTTCAATAGCTTTCGCTGATAACTTCTCCAACAATTTTTTATCTTTGATAACTTGTAATGTTTTTGATTTAAGCTCTTCTAAAGTGTCCCAGAGAAAACCATTTGCTCCATTCGTTACTATTTCTCTTTGTCCTCCTGCATTAATAACAATAGGGACACATCCTGCACCCATTGCCTCAACTGTTGAAATACCAAAATGTTCGGCATACTCAGGATGATTTTTTAAATCTTCTCCATATCCACTTGCATGCCAATAAATTTTTGCTTTTGAGTAGATTTCCCATAAAGCACTATTTGTCTGATTGATTAAAAATTTAATTGGGTATCCTTTTGCTCTTTCTTGTAATTTTGCAAACTCCTCTTTGTCGGCTTCTTTAATACTTGTTGCAACAACAAATTCCCAATCTTTTAATCCCTTATCCACCATTGTTTTAAATGCATCAATCATGACACTCTGTTTTTTATAATCTCCATTTTTAATATTGGCAACGCGAAATCTCCCCACATGGAGAATATAATTTTTCTTGCTTACCTTTTTCGGATGCAGTAAGACTGGAGGGTACAGAACAGATGTCTTGAGATGAAAATTCTTAGCAATAAAAGATTTTGTATAAAGAGAATTACAAAATAGTTTATCCACTCGTCGTAATTTTATCTTTCCCCAAAATGAAGTAGATTGCATTTGTTCAAGAGGCTGTTGGATATGTAAAAGTAATTTTTTGCAAGCAAGTACAGGAATACTTCCATCACTAAGAATGATAATTCTATCGTATTTCAGGCTGTCTTGAAATCTTTGAAAAAATGATATTGTAGGAGAAAAAATATTTTTAACCACACGGAGCTTGGTTATATCAAGGGCGAATCTTTGATTGAGATCTTCCAAATCTTTTGGTTGATCCCAAAAGATATCTACTTCATGATCTTTAGAAAGACATGATGCAATGGTCATCATATACTTTTCTCCTCCTCCCAAATCATCTAAATATGGATCATAAATGCCTATTCTCATATTCTTATTGTATTATAAATTAAGCGTAACATCATGGCCATTCTGAGGCTGGCGTTGAGTAACTACTCGAATTAGAATTCCATTTTTATCAAAAAGTGATAAATTTCCTCCATCTTTGGCTGATAAGATACTGTCATAGGTCTTTTCTGTACCAATCAGACCATGATAAGTACTACTTGTATAGATACGTGTACAACATTCCAAAAAAGTAGTATTTCCTATACTTTCAGGGTCTGAGCTTGCATATATTCTGCTTGGATACATGGTAACACTGACACCAGGGTATGATTTTAATTTTTCTAGCGTAGTTGAATTCCAAGGAGTAAAAGAACTAAAAAGAGGAATTGGACTATCTGGCAAGGGATTTTCAAGATAAGCATTTTGCAGGCCTACTGGCTTCATATAGGATAATTGAGAAAAGAAATGAAGCATAGTTGGTTCGAGAGCACTATTTATTTGAGAAGGAATGATACTTACTAGATAACCGTCTGTATCACTTGAACTTATAGTGCCATCCAGATTTTTAATTGCTCCTCTTTTCCCCGGAATTACGTCTGATACCACTTTCTCGCCAGGGCTAAACTTATTAAATACCAAATTCCAATCCCATTGCACTTTCCATTTCCCATGCTGGTTGCTTAATAGAATTGTCTTTTTCTCCTGAAAATTTCCTAGTCTTCGAGTTTGATATAATTCTGTTATTGGAACTTCTAAGCCTTCTCTTGTCGTTTGGGGACTTCCTATTTTAATATCAATCGAGATAATTTCACCATTTTGGAATGCACTTTGTCCTATCTTTTGAAATTCTTCACGACTTATTCTCAACTCTTTTGTATTTGTAATATCTTCTTGATAAACATCTTGAAAATAACCATGGGAAAGATTGTAGGACATATTTGTTATTATTGGTACTGGAGAATAAGTAAGATAGAGCATACTTGTTATAATTCCAACAAGAAAAGCAAGTAATAAATCTATTACTGCAATATATTTCCAAATACGTATTAACCATATCGCCGATATAAGTAGGAGAATAGGAAAAAGCAATAGTACATATCGAGGATAGAATGGAATAAAGCTAAAAATTATCGACGTAAATATAACGTATGCTACAAGAAACCCTTCTGAAAAAGATATATTTTTCTTACATATTGTCCATATGCTTCCTCCCAAGCCAAGAAGAGTAATTATTGGTAACACAATCCACCATTCTTGATATTTACTCAACCTCCCGCTCACAATATCTGGAAACTTTCCTAATATAAGTGTTTGCCAAATAGCAAAATGGTGAACTGGAAGATGGGATTTCATATAAAAAGCGATTATATATTTTTGAAGACTAATAAATTCTTTTAATGAATGGTGGGAAAGATATGCCATATAAGGGAAAAGAAAACCCAAACTACAACCAAAGATAAATGATAGTAAGCTTTGCCATTTTTTACTTAAAGAAAGTGAAATACAAACAAATAAAAATAGTATTGGAGTTAGAATAGGGAACTTAACATCAGAAAATATTCCCAAGGAAATTCCAGTCAAAAACATATACAGTATTTGTTTTTTATGAAGACTTCCATAGAGAAAAAGTACAAGAAAAAGCAAAAGGAAAAATAATTGAGGTAGATCAACCCAACTCCCAGTAAATTGTGAGAAAAATAAGGGATCAAAAGATAGAATTCCTGTCAAAAGCAAAGATAAAAACCTATCTTTAAGGAAAAATTGTGATAAAAAATAAAAAAGTCCCAGGATGCCCAATCCCAACATAAAAGATGTAACAGCAGGAGTGTGAAAGAAAAGGATAGAGTATCCTAAGAGATATTTCCCAACGGGTCCTGTCTCTGGATTAAGTACTGTTAGATCTTCTCCTAATGCAATCTTATATCCTACATAAGAGTACAAGCCATCATCACCTATAATTCTCTTTGAAGCTGGAAGCTCCCATTGAGAATGTTCTACTCTATCTTTCCAATAAGCAATGTCATAAGACTTCGTAAATGCATCTTGATTGACCCAAAGAATGCGGAGAAGATGCGTGGCAACGACAACAGCTATTATGACTGCATAGAGTATATGGGCTTGTGAAGATAAGAGAAAACGTCTCATGCAAAGCTATTTGTCAGATTAGCTTATTCTAACAAGTTTTGACAAGCTTGAAAAGCATATGCTATGATATGACTATGAATTTAAATCTTCCTCTTCCACTCCTTTATGTACTTTTTGTTTGGTCTCTTGTTTGGAATGGAATTGCATTGTGGTACGCAGCAAAGAATAATCAAAGAAATTGGTTTGTTGTCTTACTTGTACTTCATACTGCAGGCATTCTAGAAATTATCTATCTTTTCTTTTTTGCAAAGAAGAAATTAAAGTTGAGAGATCTCCAATTTTGGAAGAAATAAGCTATTTTTTGTCTTTTCCTTGTTGTGCTTCCCAAAGCCTCGCATATGTAATAAACATACTAAATGCTTGATAAATACTTTCAATAATACCAACAGTGCCTGCTTTCCATCCTTTTTGTTTGAAATACGAATCTGAAAATGCTGTAAGCATAACACGAAAGAATCTCCACCATGTCATTTGAGGATGCTTTGCATCTATACGAAGTTGTGCTTCGATGCTTGACCACTCTATCGTTTTGTTAAGCATTGAGGTCAAATCTCTGTGAGTGTAATGAAACAGAAGGCCTGAGAGCTCTCCAATAGAACCATTTACCTTAGCAGTTTCATGTACTCTTCCTTCCCATGTAATGAGTGCACTTTTAAGAAAAAGTCTTTCCAGCCATTCCTTCTTTGGCCATGGATTATTGCCAAGATAAAAATTTTGTCTATGGAGTCTATATGCAACAATCTCTTTTAAAGGTTTTCTTATAGTTGTAGCGATATCATCCTTTAGTTCTGTACTTATCCTTTCATCTGTATCAACATAGAGTAACCACTCACCCTTTGCTTCGTCACGTCCTATTATTCGTTGTCTAGCAAAATTACTCCCATCTCCTTTGACAACTCGTGCTCCTAATTTTTTTGCGAGTGTTACCGTCCCATCTATTGAGTCAGCATCGACAACAATAATTTCATCACAAAATGACAGTGATTTTATGCAGTCTTCAAGTAACCCTTCACTATTTTTTGCAATAATAATACCTGAAAGTAACATAGGCTAATTAAAATATGTTCCTTTATTAAATTTCCCAAAATAATAATCTCGTATTCCCTTTTTCTGCATTGGTCTTCCAGATTTTAAGAATCTTATACTTTCACGCACAAGAGCTAATTTTGTTTTAATAGGTGCATATCTCATACCAAAAAGCATTCTATTTCGAGTCATGAAATAATCCTGTAAATTATTTCCAGATCCTCCAGATGAAGCTGCATTAATGTGCCACAAAATTGCTGTTGGAACATATTCAATGATATATCCCGCTCGTTGAATTCTCTCATTTAAATCAGCATCTTCAAAATAAAGAAAGAATCTCTCATCAAACATTCCTACTTTTTCCAATACTTCTCTTTTGAAAAGCATGCAACAACCACTTCCAAATGTTACCTTCTCTTCAATATCATATTGACCTTTATCTACTTCATCGACTCCTCTATGAACCGATGTTACATTTTTCCAATCAGTAAACCCTCCTGCATACCAGAATACTTTTCCTAATTCATTTTTTGTATATCTATCTTTATGAAATTCATGTCCTTTAGCAAAATAAATTTTGGGAACTGTTACTCCAACTTCTTTTTTTTGTTCCAAAACTTTCAATAATTCTTTAACAAGATTTTTATCAACCTCCGTATCATTATTAACAATCATTACAAAGTCCGCATTATGATCTAGTGCATATTTCATACCTATATTATTACCTCCCGTAAACCCAGTATTATCTTCACTTCGAATAATATGAATGTTGGAGGCTTTTTCATCTTTCTCAAGAACAAACGGTTCATTTGATGCATTATCAACAATAACTATTTCTATGCCAAACTCTGAGTGCACCAATTTTTTAATTGATGTAAGCCATGCATGTGTTTCTTTTGCAGTATTAAAGCAAATCGTGACGATATAAACTGTTTTCATGAAGAAATTTTTTGTGAAATCATTTTTCTTTTCATTTTTAATGCAAGTTTTTTAGCGGGATTTGCAGTTATCTCAATAAACATACTAACAAACCAATATTGAAATTCCATTGCAATTTTAAGACATTCCTTGAAAACATCTTGCAAAAAATTCTTGCTATTATATTCTTTAAAGCCTTGCTTTTCCCAAATTTTTGCAAAGACGATTTCTGCATAGAATGCTTGCAGCATACTTAGTACCAATCCATGAAGACCATCTTTGTATCCTTTCCTGAGAAAAAATGTTTTGAAGAAATCATCTGCCGGAAAACGGAGTGCATCTATCCAGGTAATTGTTTTGCCGTTTGCAATATACTGCTCTGCTTCATTTTCTGTGTATATTCTATCTAGCTTCTGCAGATACTGAGAAATAGAAGAATAATTTTCATGAAGCATAGGGGATGTTAGGTGTTCGGTTTTACCATCAATAGTAATCATTTCATGAACATGCTTTTCGGCAAACTTTCCTTTTCCCTTTTTAAAAAGTCGCATTTGATAATCAGGCCACCATATAGAATTTTCTATCGCCTTTCCAAAAATAATATTTTTCCTTGGAATCCAATAGCCATTGTTATCTGAAGGTGCATCCATTATCTGCTTCATCTCTTTTGCAAGTTCTGGAGTTACTCGTTCATCAGCGTCAAGACAAAGTATCCAATCTGATGTTGCTTTAGTAAAACCAAAATTTTTATTAACATTCAGCATTGGATTATTAGGTCTGGTAAATACATTTTTAGTGTATCTTAAGGCTATTTTTTCCGTATCATCTGTTGAGGAATTATTAACAACAATTATTTCATCCGCAATAGCCTTTACTGAAGACAAACACGCTTCTAGCTTCTTTTCTTCATTAAATGCGGAGATAACTACAGAAAGAGTACTCATATTAGTGAACTAATTGTTTGCGAATTATTTGTAAATCATTTCGAATTTCCTTTTGCGCAAACACGTATAGTATAGCAAGATAGAATAGTCCATTACCAATAATAAGGCTTGCTATTCCAAAAAGTGTCTGAGCTAAGAAATGAGCACTTATCCAAAGGGTTATTCCCATTGCAAAAGCGGCAAATAATGGAAGGAAAATGGGTTTGATCGAAAAGCTGATGACTCTTTGAGTTAAATAAACAACAATAACAACGGATAAGGCTATAATTGCAGATGCTAAAGCAAAACCATTGAATCCATACAAAACGAGTGCAAGTGGTGTTAGTACCCATGTTGCTATTGTCCACCCTATCATAAGATAAAGGGTAACTCGTATTTTCCCAATTGCATTTAATGCATTAGTAAGTGGTGTAGATATGGAAGATAGTCCTGCATTGATAGCAAATAGAGCAAGGGAAAGTAGCGCTGGCTCCCATTTCTGATATTTAGGTATTATATCGACAAAATATGGAGCTAAGATAACAAGCCCAAAGAGAGATGGAAAAATAAGCACAGTTAGCGCAAATAATGATTTTTCGATTGCCCTTCCTAAATGCTCTTTTTCATGTTGGAGACGAGAAAATGACGGGAAAGTAATACGTATCACATTATCCATTATGAGTCGTAAAGGTGTAAATGCCCATTTCTGAGCAAATCCAATATATCCCACTTGAGCTAATGGAAGTACTTTTCCAATATAAGCAATCATCAAATCATCTTTAATAAGTGCAATAAGACTATTTAATTGGAATGGGATACCAAATGAAAGGAGTGTCCCTGCAACAGGCTTTGAAATACCAAGTCGTATTTTCCACGGCGAAACAATATAAATACTAATAAGCCCTGCTATCCCTCTTGCCAAGACAGCATAAGTAAAACTTGTAATACCAAACCCTTTAATTGCAAGAATAAGCGCAGTAATATTAAAAAAGAGTGTCTCTACTATCTGTGGGATAACCAATTTTTCAAAACGCAAATCTCTTTCAAGCAAAATTGAAGGAATTGTTTTGAGCGAAGACAGGAAGAAAGAAATAATTAAGGCATCAAATAAAAGAATTCCCGGAGACTCAAGATGATAAAAATTCCCTACAATCGGTGATAATACTATTGCAATAATAACAAGCGGAATAACTAGCATTTGTTGGATAGTGAATGTAGTAGATAGATCTTCTTGGGTGAGTGTCTCTTTCTTTTGTATGAGAGCTCCAGCAAGTCCAATATCAGAAAAATAAGATAAAAAGGCTATAACAGCAGTCACAACGAAATACACCCCAAATACTTCAGGAGAGAGAAAAACAGTAAGAAGTAAATTAACAACAAATGTAATTATCTGTATGAAAAAAGTACGTGTAACTAATGCAAAGACACCCCGTATAGAGCGATGCATTACTGCAGCAATATCAAGCTCTTCCATAATGTAAGTCGTACCATAAGATGAGACTTTCCAAAACCGCTCGAATAATCACCGGTAAATTAGCACCAGTTTGGGCACCAAATTTTCTTGGATAATGAGTGACTCCAACTTCTTTTATTTTAATATTTTTCTTTTTAGCTTTTGCTAAAATTTCGGTTGTAATCATAGCTCCCTCAGATCGAAGTGGTAATAACTTTTCTACTGCACCTCGTGTAAAAAGCTTAAATCCACAATCAATATCTCTAAAGTAGAAATGAAAAAGAATAAAGTCCCATGCCTTAAGAAGGTTCATTAACAGGAGACGCTTACCAATATTATGATCATTTCTCTTTGTTCGAAATCCTATTACCATTTCTGTTTTCTCGTCGACAGCTTCAAGAAGCCTTGTTACCTCTCCAAAATCAAATTGCCCATCTCCATCAGCAAATACAACTAAATCATACTTTGCATGTTCTAATCCTTCTTTGAGAGCTGCTCCATACCCTCTATTTGGATTATGGGTGATAACTCGAATATGCTTGTCCTTATTTGCAAGTTGCTCTGCTATAGAAAGCGTTTTATCTGAAGAGCCATCGTCAACAATCAATATTTCCCAATTAGTAGCGATGTCTTTAGCAACATTTTGCGCCTCAGTCACTACTCTTTCAATATTTTTTTCTTCATTCCAGAAAGGAAAAAATATAGATA
>PRDT01000068.1 GCA_003173995.1 Candidatus Levyibacteriota bacterium
AAAGAATATAAGGAAACTGATTTACATTGTCTAAAATCGCTTTATGCCGATGCAATAAAACTTGTTGAGGAAAAATTAAAGCAAAAACCAGATGATATGCTTATGCACGAATCAACTGAACATGATGATCTTGCTTCAAGCTTGATAGGTTTAACCGTTGAAACAAAACGATCTAAATTAGAAGGAGTCTCAACTATGTTTAAAGCATCCGAATCCAATGAATCTAATTTAAAACATAAACAGTGTAGTGGACCTCATCAGGCAGTGTCTGAAGATCAAACGATGGAAGTTTCTCTATCATTTACTCCATAATTGATAAATTTCAAATTGTTGCTAGCGGGATTTTTGACCTGCTAGCGACATCAATAAGCTTTCATATTTTTAAGTATCTGCCAATATATCTTACAGTTATTAAATAATTGTTATTGTAAATGAATGATTTTTACGGCAACATAGCAGAATTTAAGGCATGAGAGAGTTAAGCTTAGGTAAATTATGGCGAAAGAAGAGCAGATAGTGATGGAAGGTACAGTCATCGAGACTTTACCTAATACCTTATTTAGGGTGGAAGTGGAGTTAGAAGTTAATGGTATTAAGAAAAAGCATATTATTAATGCCCATATTTCTGGACGTATGCGAAAAAGCTATATCCGTGTCCTTACTGGCGATAAGGTGAAAGTTGAAATGACACCGTATGATCTGAAAAAGGGTCGCATCATATTTCGCGGTAAAGGATCCGAGCCTGATAAATCTAAACCTAAGGACTAGCTAATAGGTGCTTGAGATAGATTTTTATTTTCTTCAGGGGGTGTAATCATTCCCCGTTTTTCAGAAATAATTAATTGTAATTCATCGTTGCTACTGGTTAATAACAATTGCCCGCCGTGTACTAAACGTCCAAAAAGTAATTCATCGGCAATCGGTTTTTTGATTCTTTCTTGAATGAGACGCATCATAGGGCGTGCTCCCATGCTTCTATCATAACCGTGCTTAGCTAGCCAAATGCGGGCGGGTTTGTCCACTTGCAAGCTAACATGTTTCTTTTCAAGTTGAGATTCTAACTCGAGTAAATACTTATCAACGACTTGAGAGACGATGGTTGCATTTAAATAGTTAAAATAGATAGTGGCATCCAAGCGATTGCGAAATTCAGGCGAAAATATTCGTTTGATAGCCTCTGAATTTTCAGCTTGATTTAAGCTAGGTGTAAAACCAATTTCTTGACGACTGAACTGTTCTGCTCCCGCGTTACTGGTCATTACCAAAATAATATGACTAAAATCAGTCTTTCGGCCATTGGTATCTGTTAAGTTACCATGATCCATGACTTGTAATAAGAGATTAAAAATATCGGGATGAGCTTTTTCAATCTCATCCAATAATAAAACAGCGTGCGGATGTTTAGTCACCGCTTCGGTTAATAAACCACCTTGATCATAACCAATATAACCGGGAGGGGCCCCTATTAAACGAGATACACTATGTCTTTCCATATATTCAGACATATCAAAACGCAGTAATTCAATACCCATGAGTTCTGCAAGTTGACGGGTAACCTCTGTTTTACCCACACCCGTTGGTCCGGCGAAAAGAAAAGATCCGATGGTTTTATTGGTTTCTCTTAAACCAGAACGCGTTAATTTCATAGCTGCACAGAGATTTTCGATTGCCATATCCTGGCCAAATACGCGTCCTTTTAGTTTTTCTTCTAAGTGACGCAACCGACTTTTATCTGAAGCTGAAACATTTCGTGTGGGAATGTGTACCATCTTAGCGACTATGGCTTCGATTTCATGGATACCAATGACGTGCTTTCTTTTATGACTAGGTCGCAGGGCCTGATAGGCACCGGCTTCGTCAACGATATCAATCGCTTTATCGGGTAAGAAGCGATCCGGTAAATAACGGGCTGCAAGCTCTACACTTGCACGTAAGGCAGTCATACGATATTTGACATGATGATGTTCTTCTAATCTATCTCGCAATCCGCGTAAAATAGCAATGGTTTCTTCTAAATTGGGTTCAGGGACATCAATTTTTTGGAAGCGTCTTGCTAAAGCACGATCTTTTTCAAAAATGCTACGATATTCTTGGTAAGTCGTAGCACCGATGCATTTTAATTCACCTGTAGTGAGTAAAGGCTTAATTAAATTAGAAGCATCCATGACACCACCTGAGGCTGCACCAGCACCAATGACGACATGAATCTCATCAATAAACAATACGGATTGAGGTTCTTGTTTAAGTTGTGCTAATAAAGCCTTAAATCTTTTTTCAAAATCACCCCGGTATTTGGTTCCGGCCAGTAAGCTACCGAGATCCAATGAATAAATGGTACTGTTCGCAAGAACAGAGGGAACTCTTTTTTCAATAATGGCTTTAGCCAGCCCTTCCACGATCGCAGTTTTCCCGACGCCGGCTTCACCGACCAATAAAGGATTATTTTTACGACGGCGACAAAGAATTTGAATAACACGTGCTAATTCTTCTTCCCGACCAATTAAAGGATCAATTTTTCCAAGACGTGCTTTGCTATTTAAATTAATTGCATACAGTTCCAATGGACTATTTCCAGGACCTTCTATTGTGACTTCTTCTTCAGTCACAAACTGATTTAATTTAGGCTCAAAATTATCTTGTAATTTAGGTAGCCCTTGAGATATGTAATTCGATACATCAGAGCGCGTTACATTTTCACGGCGCAAAAAGTAAATAGCTTGGCTATCTTGTTCACCGAAGATAGCGGCTAAAATATTAACCCCATGTACTTGGGTTTTGCCGCTGGATTGCACTTGAAAAATTGCGCGTTGCAATACACGTTGAAAACCTAACGTGGGTTGTATATCAAGATTAGGATCGGCAGAAGGGAACAAAGGGGTAGTTGCCGCAATAAAATTGCTAATCTCATTCTTAAGTCGATTTAAATTCGCTCCGCATGCTTTCAATGCGGCAATGGCAGAAGCTTCATCCAAAAGTGCTAACAATAGATGTTCAACTGTTAAATATTCATAACGTTTTTCACGGGCTTGTTTAAATATCGCATTTAAACTAACTTCAAGCTCTTTGCTAAACATGGTAGCCCTCCTTTTCGAATCGTATAATAGCCGTGATTTCTCGCATAAAGGCAAGTTTCACTGTTGTTATACAAGCTGGGTAGTCCATGTTGAAAAAATTATTTCCCTTTATTTTTAGCCTAGTCGAAATTTAGGGATTTGCGAGTTTGCGTAATTTTAAGCCTTTTAAGTGCAGGTAAAAGGGAGAGTGTATTTTTTCAGTACCGGATAAGGCTTTTTCAGCAGTGTAAAAGTAGTAGTGATAGATGATTTTAAGAGGAAAATTAAAACTTCCTCTTAACTTAGCGATGGATTATAAAATGATTATTTTTATAAGGGGGTAACAGAGGTCAGTGTTTGTTCATTACACATATGATCCACGATAGATTGAGCAAAATCAGAGCAACTAACTTCTTTGGCATTGCTCATTAAACGAGCAAAGTCGTAAGTCACGGTTTTGGCTAGTATAGCCCCTTCCATACCGGTGATGATGTGATCAGCTGCTTCATTCCAACCTAGATGACGTAGCATCATTTCTGCCGATAAAATGAGAGATCCGGGGTTGACCTTATTTTGTCCTGCATACTTAGGTGCTGTGCCATGAGTGGCTTCAAACATAGCGACTTGGTCGCTTAGGTTGGCCCCAGGGGCAATGCCAATGCCACCTACCTGTGCCGCTAATGCATCCGAGATATAATCGCCATTCAGATTTAATGTGGCTATCACACTATATTCGGCAGGGCGTAATAGAATTTGTTGTAAGAAAGCATCCGCAATAAAATCTTTGATAATAATCTCCTTTCCAGTTTTCGGATTTTTTAGGTGCATCCAAGGTCCTCCACCAAGCAGTGCTGCGCCAAATTGCTCTTTAGCGATCGCATATCCCCAATCTTTAAAGGCACCTTCGGTGAATTTCATGATATTGCCCTTATGCACTAAGGTTACCGAAGGTAGATCGTGATCGATGGTGTATTGAATGGCTCGTTTCACTAAGCGTTGAGTACCTTCTTTTGATATGGGTTTAATACCTATACCACAATGCTCAGGAAATCGAATTTTTTTAACGCCCATATCATGTTGTAAGAAAGCAATTAATTGTTTAGCTTGTTTGCTGTCAGCTGCCCACTCGATTCCGGCATAAATATCTTCAGAATTTTCTCTAAAAATAACCATATTAGTTTTTTCAGGCTTACGAACCGGACTCGGCACACCTTTAAAATAGCGGATTGGGCGCAGACAAACATACAGATCCAACTGTTGGCGCAAGGCGACATTCAAGGAGCGAATCCCTCCGCCTACCGGTGTAGTCAGCGGACCTTTGATAGAAACGACATAATCGCGTACCGCAGCCAGTGTTTCCTCGGGTAACCAGATATTGGATCCATAAATCTGTGTCGCTTTTTCTCCAGCATAAATTTCCATCCAAGCAATTCGACGTTTATCGCCATAAGCTTTACTAATGGCCGCATCGACGACAAGTCGCATAGCCGGTGTGATATCCACTCCAATACCATCTCCTTCAATAAAAGGAATGATCGGTTGATTGGGTACATTTAAGGAATAATCGGGATTAATCGCTATTTTTTCGCCGGAATCTGGAATCTGGATATGTTGATAAGGCATGTCGCTACTCCGCTTTTTTTGGGATTGAAAGGGTAAAAATTCGATCCCAATTTTACCGGATTTTGTTCATTTGAGCGAGATTAAGGTTAAGGGCTTTTACTTAGATGTTGATCGTTTATATAAGTGTCAGCAGGAGCGTCTTTAAAAAATTTACAAGCTAATCTAGCAGAATAAGTGCCTTGATATTCACGATATTTTTTATCAGAGAAGGTTACTGTTGGCTTCGGATCTTTCTCTGCGTTAATTAATGAGGAATCTTTAGATTTAATTATCTGATTAATTTTAGTTTCTAAATTTACTAGACTTGTTTTAAGTACATGTATGCATTGTTCTATAATCTTTTCTTCAGGTAAATTAGCTTTTTTATAAAATTCTGCTGAGTTTTTAAGAAGTTCTTCAACTTTTTTTAAAAATTTAAGTTTTTTAGAATCAGCATAGTTTTCTTCTATATTATTTAAGTCTTCTATTATAAAAATTGCATAATTGTTATGAGCAATAGCACGGCGTTCATCAAAAGATTTTTTATTATTTGATACCTCAGCTAGATCAACAACTATGTTAAGTTTCTTAAATGTGTTTAATATTTTTTCCTGTTCTATGACCAAAGATCTTCTTTAAGTTTTTTAGCTTCAGGATAAATGGGATCTTCATTGGATAATTCGGTTTTTCTTTTTAATTGAGGATTAGCCACTTTGACACATATTTCCTCATTCTTGATTACCCATTCTAAAGTTGGGGCAGGAAGTCTTTGGAGGCGAATACTAAAAGTTTTAAATGATCGGTTATTACTTTTATCCAGTGATCGTACTTCATTCAAGCGGGTGTTGGTTTGATCTGCATATTCTAATAGCTCATTTTCTTCAGCTGATGTATTTGTTTTTTTAGCTGCGTTCTTATAAAAATTTCTGGATTCTTTAAAATATTTTAGTGCTTTTTTATAATCTGATTTTTCGACTAAAGTTTCTGCAAAGTTATAATGAACATCTGCTAAGAGTTTTTCTTTCTTAGTTTTCCAAGTTTTTTCAAAGTCACCAATATAGTTTAATAACCTAATGGAACTTTCATCCTTTGAATCTAAACTCATTTTTTTTAATAATTGTTTAAATTCAGTGTCAATTGCTTGAATTTTTTTGCTTAATTTATTAAGTTGTTTTTCAGTTTCTGGCTCTAAGGCTAAGGCATGCACGTCTGAATAAAGCATTGATATCCATGCTTCAAGATAAAGTTTATTAGTTAATGAAGTAGTATTTCCTTTGTCTTTAATAGTAGATTCAATAGTAGATTTAATTACTTGGAAATTTTCTCTACATGAACTAAATTTTTTTATATCTGGGTTATTTTTAGATTTATTATAGACTGCATTATAATTTGTATTGGCGCTGTCCATAAGTTTTTTTAAAGATTTCTCCAAATCTGTTTCACTATTTGTTTGCCTAATTTCTTCATTGATTGAAATTTTCCTCTCAGGGATTTTTTGTGCGGGCATGTTGATAATCTCAGGTGATTTTGAAATTGCTTTAAAATTTCAGTAAATTTAATTTTTTGTTAGTTTATAATTTAAAAACCTACTATAAATAATTTTTCTTAACATAGTATTAAGGGCACTGCTAAAAATTCAATAAAAACTAAGAAAATTACCGCGAATTAAAAAATTAGGACATACCAATAAACGCTTAAAGCTGATAAACAGCTTGTATTTTTTCATAAATCACAACAAACTTATTCGCTTAATAAGCTCGGATGAGTATATACTTTAAATTTAAAGAGCTATTGAGTTAAGCAATGATAGGTGACTTTTCGTTAGGCCAAAAAATAATACTCTGGGTAATTCCATTACTATTCGCTATTACGGTTCATGAAACAGCCCATGGCTGGATCGCCTCAAAATGTGGCGATCCGACGGCAAAATCATTGGGTCGTTTAACCCTGAACCCATTGAAACATATTGATCCTATCGGGACCATTATTGTGCCGGCTATTCTTTTTTTTCTAGGCGGTTTTGTCTTTGGCTGGGCTAAGCCCGTACCGATTACCTGGCAAAATCTTAAAAATCCACGACGTGATATGGCTTTAGTTGCAGTCGCTGGTCCTATGGCGAATCTCGTGATGGCTTTGTTGTGGGTGGGTATAGCCAAAATAGCCATGGCAATTAACAATACACCCTTTATCTATATGGCACAGATTGGCATATCGATTAATTTGGTACTAATGCTATTAAACCTGATTCCGATCCCGCCTCTGGATGGTAGCCGCGTGGTAGCTAGTTTTTTGTCCCCGGCGATGGCGTATCAGTTTAATAAATTAGAGGTGTATGGATTCCTTATTTTAGTGCTTTTATTAGCCAGTGGTATTCTAGCCAGAATCTTAGGCCCAGTGTTACAGGGGCTATTATCGGTTTTTTTTAGATTTTTTGGTGTATAACGATTACACTTGGCGCATGACCGAAAAAAGACTTGCTACGACTCTAGTTGATGCGCCTATTGCCACGGTACGTGGCCAACCATTGGTCCAGTTGCCGAGTGATCTCTATATTCCCCCTCAGGCTTTAGAAGTGTTATTAGAGGCATTTACAGGACCTTTAGATCTACTGTTATATCTGATAAAAAAACAAAATTTTGATATTTTGGATATTCCTGTTGCTGAAATAACCCGCCAATATATGCAATATATTGAGCTGATGCAGGTTTTGGAAATTGAATTAGCCGCAGAATATCTGGTCATGGCGGCCATACTGACTGAAATTAAATCACGTTTGCTTTTACCGAAGCCTGCGGAAGCACCAACCCATGATGATGTGGATCCACGAGCGGAATTGATACGCCGCTTACAGGAATATGAACGGACCAAACAGGCGGCTCAGACTTTAGAACAATTACCACGTCTAGGACGCGATGTTTTTTTAGCGATGGCTGAAGCTGTTCTACCACTGACTTCATCAGAAAACCGCAGACAAGTTCCTTCCTTAGCTTTAGAGGAGCTAGTGGATGCTTTTCAAGGGATTTTAGCTCGATCGGCTTTAAGGGCACATCATGCCATTGCTGAAGAACCTTTGTC
>PRDT01000072.1 GCA_003173995.1 Candidatus Levyibacteriota bacterium
GTGGTAGCTCAGTTGGTTAGAGCGCCTCCCTGTCACGGAGGAGGTCGCGGGTTCGAGTCCCGTCCATCCCGCCAGAAATACTCAGCAAACGCTGAGTATTTTTTTGTTTTAAGAAAAAGTCACACTTGCATCAATGCTATAGTGTGCTATACTACTCTTTAGCCAAACGTAATCTGCTCCAAGATCTTCAATATAGTATGCCAAGAGGACGAAAAAAAGTAGCAACAAAAACTACCAAAAGAACAACTCGAAAAGCACGTAAAGTGATTGTTAGACCACAACGTAAATCATTTTCCAATCCCTTCAAATGGACCGAATCCTACACCAGTCTTTTAATGGGAATTGTTGTCGTAATTGTTGCAGTGCTTTTTGTCGTCTCGCTTGTTAGACAGACCCATCACATTCAAGACACAAGTTCTATTAGCACTGCAGCAATACCAACAATTTCGGAGGGCACAACAGCTAACAATCAACCTCACCAGCAGACCTATGTTGTTAAAGCAGGGGATGATTTGTGGAATATCGCAGAAAAATTTTATAAATCTGGCGATAATTGGGTAGATATTGCAAAGGCAAATAATTTATCTGATCCAAGTATGATCTTTTCAGGAAATGTCCTAATTATTCCAAAAGTAACACCAGCAGTTGCCACAGCTACGACAGAAGAGACTCAAATAACACCAACACCTGCTCCAACAAAAACCTCTATTACTGGGGCTATCTATACAGTTCAACATGGTGACGACTTGTGGGATATTGCTGTCAGAGCTTATGGTGATGGCTATCAATGGACAAAGATAGCTGATGCTAATGACCTTGCTAATCCAGGACTCATCCATGCAGACAATGTTCTCAAAATCCCCAGAAACTAATTGTGATTCTTCAGGCTATTTATATATATGATTGAAATTACTCGTTCTTGTAGCCCAGATGTTGTCTTGTCTCTTCGTCGAACGTTAGCATCAGTTGGAGCGGAAAAAGTTGCTACTGTGGAAGATGCGCGGGCAATAGAGCGAAGAGGAAGATTTGCTTTTGTGGATCATACTGAAGGCGGTACAATGAGTCTTTCGTTTGAGGAAAAGTTAGCACAGGGGATTTTCCTAAAAGTTCCTTTCTACACGACAGAATATGTAGCTCCGGATGTCAGCGCTTTGGACCACTCTTGTGGATTTACTTCAGCATGGTATGAGTTGCGAGGAAATGTTCTCTTCTCAATGTTGGAGATAGATCAAGAGCCACCATACTGGGCCAGAGAGTTAAAGCAAACTTTTATGCTAACAACAGCGCCACAAGTACTCGAGCATTATAGTACATCGCTTAGTTGTTCTTGTGGGTGTAACAGGCAAGCACAAATAGAGGAAATAAAGCGGATTATTGCACGGCCCGCTATTGATCAGGGTGAAGACGTGAGCGATAGAACACGGATTGATGAAAGGTTTCATCAGATACAACGACTTGTTGGGTTTCAGCCACCTGCTCCCACAGACATGTCAGTCATGAGTTTTTAATCTTGCTTGAGAGTATTGGGTAACTTTGCTATAGTGTAGCTATTATTTGCGGAAGTAGTTCACCGGTAGAATGTCTCCTTCCCAAGGAGAAGGTAGCGGGTCCGATTCCCGTCTTCCGCTCAGATGATAAAAGTTATCCTTTTTGATTTGGGAGAAGTAATCTTAACAAATGACTGGCATTATGATTGTCCAGAAAAGTTTGCCGCTTATACAGATGCTTTTGGTATAACAGATGATCAGATGGAAAATGGGTGGAAAGCTGCCTGGCCAGAATATGAGCTTGGCACTATTTCAGAAGATACATTTTGGGAGAAATTTCTTAAAGAAGCTGGAGCAAAAGAGATTGATGTAGAGAAAGCGAAAGCATTGTGGAAAAAATATTTTGGTGAGAAAAAGGAAATGTTTGCTGTTTTGGCAGAACTTAAAAAGAAATATATATTGGCAGTTGCGTCAAGTACAGGAAAAGAGTGGCTCTTATACAAAAGAGAAAAATATAACCTTGACACCTATTTTAGTAGGTATTTTACAACCTGTGATTTGCATCTAAAGAAAACAGATAGTAAGTTTTTTCAACGAATCATACAAGAGCTAGATGTTGCCCCAAGTGAAATTTTGATGGTAGATGATACACAAAAAGTGCTTGATGTAGCTGCAAGTGAAAAAATGCAAACTATTCATTTTGATACACCAGATGCCTTTACAAAGCAGTTAAAAGACCTTGCAATCTTATGACCAAATTAGATTTATCTATCAGACAAAACGTTTTTTATTGGCAAACAGATAGAGAAATAACTCCTGAAGATTTTGATAGAATTTTTCTCAAGCGCCACAGAATACAAGATGAAGAATTGCTACATATCCTAAAAAGAGGTATCCAATCAATACAGATAGAGACAATAGAGCTTATTCCTGCAGATGAAAATGTTGTGAAGGGAAATGTGAATGTTGTAAGAAAGATTATTATCAATGGGAATAATTACGTTGTGCGAATGCATCCAAAAGAAGTAAAAAATGGCTACTTTTATGTAGAAAAACTCCTCTTAGATAAAGCAAAAGAATATAGCCTACCTGTCCCACAAATTTTGGAGATACATGAAGCTACAAATGATGATGATATGGATTTTATTCTTATGACAACAGCTTCAGGAGTTACTATGGACGTGTATTTAAGTAAAGACCAGTCTCATGAAGAAAATCTTCTTATCAATGCTGGGAAAACTTTAGCTAAAGTACATGAAATAAAAGTGAATGGATTTGGACCATTTGATAACAAAAAGGCAAAAGAAAACATTTTAATTGGACTACATGCAACAAATAAGGAATTTATGATGACAGCATTGGAAGAAAATTTTCAACGTTTGATAAAACTTTCTGTTAGAACACATGAAGAAGTAGAAACAATGAAAAAGATTATGAATAGCTACTCTTTTGAGCCTGAAAATGGTTCAAGACTTATCCACAATGACTTTGCGGATTGGAATCTTCTCACAGATGGAGATACTGTCACAGCAATTCTCGATTGGGATGAGGCATGTGGTGGCGATCCTATTGCAGATTTGGCATGTTGGTCAATGTTTTTTGATTTAGAGCGATATAAAGCATTTTTAAGAGGTTATACAAGTGTGAGTAAACTACCAGAAGATTATGAGTTGCGATTTCATTACTATCGTCTTCGATATGCAATTTCAAAAATGGCATTGAGAGCAAAAAGAGCAATTGTTGATACTTCAGACTTTGCAAAAAGTAAGTTAGAAGTTGGTAAAGTAGCGCTTGCTGAAGAGATGAAATGGTTTAAAAATCTATAAAAAAGGTTATTTTCTAAAGTGTTTGATTCGTAGCTGCTTGTTCGGTGTGAATTATTTCCTGTAACTTCTTATGTAATTCAGGTGCTCCAGCACAAAAGGTAAAGTTATTTTTTGCTAGACTCAGAGGATTGGTATAGTCGATTTTATTACCATGAAATGTTGTGTGAATGCCTCCTGCCTCTTCAATAAGAATTTGCTGAGCAACATTATCCCAAATTTTGCTAGTGAGATTTAGGAGTGCTCCATATTTTCCTTCAACCACCATTGCACAGTCAAATGCGCTATTGCTTGTTCGAAGATTGCGAATATTTAACACAATATCGCCAAGCAATTCAGACTCAGCATACGTGATATTTGGGTCTTCTTGATGACCATCTATTTGGTATGCAACAAGAGAAGAAGCTAAATTCATTTCAGATGTTACATGGACTTGCTGTCCATTGCACCAGGTTCCTTTTCCTTTTTCTGCTACGTAAGTTTTGTCAAAAGCAGGAAGACTCAGTCCTCCAGCAATAGGGGTGTTTCCATTAAGTAATCCTAGGTATATTCCAAAAGTAGGGACACCACTTGCAAAATTACTTGTTCCATCAATGGGGTCAACTACCCAGGTATTTTGTCCTTGCATATCAATAACTCCTGCCTCTTCGTCAATAATATTGTCTTGGGGAAAGGTGCTTTGAATTTTTTCAACAATGAGCTTGCCTATCTCTACATCAGTTGCGGTGAGTACTTGGTTGTTGTCTTCTGCTTTGGTAACAGATGAAACTTTACCAAAATTTGCTTTAGCAATTACTGATGCCTCTGTGAGCACGTTTTTGATGAAGGAGGAGTAGTCCATGTATTTAGCCTAAGTTCTTTTCAAACTTTTGTCAATGTTATCTTGATATATAAAGTTACAGAAAAATACACAAATACCAACTTGACTAATTGTCATAGTGTCTGCTAGAGTAAATCGTGCCCCAACGAAAAACACATAGCACAAAATATATTTTTGTTAGTGGGGGTCTTATTTCCGGAATAGGAAAAGGGACCACCGCTGCTTCCATCGCCCTTCTTCTCAAATCAGCAGGATACAAAGTGACCCCAATAAAATTTGAGAATTACCTCAATCTTGACTCTGGAACAATTAATCCTATCGAACACGGAGATCCATTCCTGTGTGAAGATGGGACTGAGGCAGATATGGATATTGGAAGCTATGAGAAATATCTTCACCAAGATATGGGGAAAGAGAATTTTGTGACAATGGGAAGAATTTATCAGACTGTTATTGAGAGGGAAAGAAGATTTGAATATAACGGTGAAGATGTCGAAGCAATTCCTCATATTACTGATGAAATTCAGGCACGAATTCATCATGTTGGAAAAGTAACGGGTGCTGATATTGTGATAATCGAGCTTGGCGGAACAGCAGGTGAGTATCAAAATATTTTTTACTATGAAGCGTCTCGTATCATGTCTTGGAAACATCCAGGAGATGTCATTCATGTCCATGTTAGCTATGTTCCGACGCCAAAGCATTTGGGAGAGCCCAAGACCAAACCAACACAACTTTCTGTTCGCACATTGAATTCTATGGGAATTCAGCCTGATTTTATTGTCGCCCGTTCTGAAAAATATCTCGATCAGAGGAGACGTGATAGATTTGCGCTTTTTTGTAATATGCACGAAGAGGATATTATCTCCAATCCTGACATGAAGTCTTCATATGAAATTCCTATTGTCCTCCATGAGCAAGGGATGGAGAAAAAAATTCTCAAGAAGTTTGGACTTCCTGTAAAAGAGGCAGATATCTCTCAGTGGAAGAAATTAGTAGAGCGAATTGAATCTCCAAAGCCAAAGTCTATTGAAATTGCTATTGTTGGAAAGTATTTTGGAACAGGCGAGTATCAGCTTCGAGATGCATACGCAGCTTTATTTGATGCGATAGATCATGCGAGTTGGGCTGAGAATGTAGAAGTTACCACGCGTTGGGTGAGTGCAGAAAAAGTAGAAAAAGAAGGTGCAAAAAAAGTTATTGGAACTCCAGATGGCATTATTGTCCCAATTGGATGGGGAGAAAGAGGAGCAGAAGGAATGATACAAGCAGCGACCTACGCAAGGGAGCAAAAAATCCCCTATCTTGGTCTTTGTTATGGTATGCAGCTTGCTGTTGTTGCATATGCCCGCTCAGTCTTAGGATGGAAAGATGCGAATACTTCAGAGAATAATCTCCAGGGTAAGCATAATGTGATTCACCTTATTCCATCTCAAAAAGAACTTATGGAGAGGCGTGCTTATGGAGGCACTATGCGACTTGGTAGTTGGGATGCAATTGTAAAGAAAGGAACGCAAGCCTTTGAATTTTATCAAAAATATGGTGGTCCAATTGATGTGAAGACAGGTCGTACTTCAGAGAGACATAGACACAGGTGGGAGTTTAATGATGAATTTGCCAAAGATTTGGAAAATGCTGGCCTTATTATTTCCGCACGATCAAAAGTTGAGAATTTGGTTGAGATTATTGAATTGCCAAAGTCAGTGCACCCTTTCTATATAGGCACACAAGGTCACCCTGAGTACAAAAGTAGACCACTTGCTCCGCACCCACTTTTCAGAGCATTTATTGCATCCTGCAAAACTCATTGAGAAATTAGAAAAAATACGCTATAATAGAGCTCAACTATGATAACAACCGTTAACTTTGTCCCTGGCGATATTGTGAGAGTCCATCAGAAAATTCAAGAAGGCGAGAAAACTCGTATTCAAGTTTTTGAAGGTGTCGTCCTTGCAATTAGAGGCCGCGGCGAGAATAGAACATTCCAAGTCCAAAAGATGGTTGGCGATGTCGCTGTTGAAAGAATTTGGCCACTTATGTCTCCACTTATTGAAAAAGTTGAAGTAAAAGCTCATGCTAAGAAAAGAGTTAAAAGAGCAAAGTTATACAATCTCCAAGTTCCAAAGTCCTAATACACTTCTTGTTTTCTCCCAAGGTTTTTTCTACACTTAATTGATGCGCGTTACAAATCCTATTGGCAAAAAAGGTGAAGATATTGCAGTTATGTATCTTCGCCAAAAGGGATATAAAATTCTTGATCGAAATTTTCATGGAAGACAAGGTGAAATAGATATTATTGCTACAAAAGATAAGGTTTTGGTTTTCATTGAAGTCAAAACTCGGCGAAGTGCACAATTTGGTACACCTTTTGAAGCAATTTCCCATACGAAGCTTTCATCTATTTTGACAACAGCACAAATGTATGTTTCATCGCACAAAGGCTTGCCTGATGCTCAGAGAGTTGATGCAATTGGCGTT
>PRDT01000079.1 GCA_003173995.1 Candidatus Levyibacteriota bacterium
TTCTTGCTGCAATAATTTCTCCTTCCTTGGTGATAAGAATAATTGTATTTCTTCCTTCTAATTGTAAAAATGCAGACCGAATTGCTTTGAGTAAATCTTTTTTTTCTTTCAATTCGTTTTCAATAAGTCTCACGATAACCTCAGTATCTGTAGTACTAAGAAATTTGTATCCTTTTTTCAAAAGAGTTGCTTTGATATCTTCGTAGTTTTCAACAATACCATTTTGCGCTAAGACAAAAGATTTATCGGTTGCAAAGTGAGGGTGGGCATTGACATCATTGACTGCACCCGTTGTCGCCCAACGAGTATGTGCAATTGCTCGACCACTTTTAGGAAAAGACGTAATAGAGTCAACATCACTTATTTTTCCAGCTTTTTTTTCTAAATAAATTTTCTCGTCAGAAGCTTCGGCAACTCCCCATGAATCATATCCGCGATAATCAAGCCTTTTCAGGCCTGCTACAACAATTTTTGCTGCGTCATCACGATACCCACAATATCCGAAAATACCGCACATATATTTTGAAGTTCTCCTGAAGAAAAGAGTAGCAATGATTGTATTATTCTTTTGATTTCCAATTACTTGAAAGCTTTGAAATAATACTCAGGTTGATCATGACAACCGAGGGTTTCCGCAGATGCTCTCCACATTGGAGGCCCGATTTCCTACTTTCGTAGGACCCTCTTCCTCGTATCCCCACCGGAGTGGGGCCACACGCTCTACTAACTACCTACTCTTTTCAAAGAACTACTAGACTGTACCAAATGCATTACTCCTTGTCAAATAACGAAAGTAATTCTACTAAATTAGTAATTGTTACATCTGGTGTAAATGCTTTTGTAGGAGAATATTTTTCTGCCATTCGTCCTCTTTTCACCCAGATACCTGTAATCGTCTCCTCCGCTGCTTTTGCATCAATCAGAACAGGAATATAATCATCAACAATATAAATGTCATAGGAAGTATATGACGATAAAATACTTTCTATTTTCTCATTTTTAATTGGATGAATATGAACATTTTCTTTGCTGAAAAAATGAGTCAGACTTTTGATTTTTGTTTGCTGGAGACGTGAATGACCTGAAGAAAAGATACCAAGGAGGAGTCCCTTTTCATTTAATTTCTTCAACACGTCACTTGATTCAGGATAGATGCAAGAAAGAAAAATATCTTCTTGCCACCATACATTTTCAAGTTCTTCAAGACCTAACGTTGTTGGGATATGTGCAACAAGTTGCTTGGTAAAAAGAGCAGGATCAAAATACCCATGCTCTCGAATTGCATCATATGCTTGCATTGCTAATGGGTAAAACTCATCGAGGTCATAATTGAGCATTTTGGCAAGTGTGGTATAAACTGTCTTCCTGTATTTATCTGTGTCAAATAATGTGTAATCGATATCGAATAAAACAACTTTATTTTTCATCATGGATTTCTTCCTCAACAACTTCCTGAAATCTTGTAAAGTATCTCGTATTATCTGCAACATTTTTCATAACATTTGTTGATGGACCAATAATCGTATTATTTCCAATAATAACTCCTGGCATTGTTGAGACACGAATACCAATATTTGCATTATTTCCAATAATAACTCCCAAATGCTTAATACCAGTATTTACTTTCTCTCCTTTGACAACACTTGATACTAGTTGTCTATCAAGCCGCACATTTGCTGTACACACATATGCAGCAATCTTTGTCTTTTTACCAATAAGTGAATCTCCGATAAATCCTGAATGGGTTGTTGTACCTTCCATCACTAATGTATTTTTTAATTCCATTCCAGCACCAATAACAGCGCCCTCTTCGATACTCACTCCATTTCGAAGAATAGATCTATTTCCAACAATCACATTTTTGCCTACATAGGCTGGCCCTTTAATAACAACTCCTTCCATAATTTGTGCACCGTCCTCAACAATGACATTTCCAGTAATAACTACATCTTTTGCAATGTGTGCACGTTCTGAAAGAGAAGATGTCTCAATACGACTGAGTAAATACTCTTTAATACCAAATAAATGCCAAGGATATTTGAGAGATATTGTCGCTTTGTCAGTCACAACTGCTTTGACATGTCCTTCTTTTGCACTTTTTGCCAAAGCCTCTTCAAAGTGATATTCAGCGAGAGGTGTATTCTCAAGAAGTGATAAAAATGATGGAGTTAATAGATACATTGCAACAAGTCTATAAGAAGAACTTGCAACTTCTGGCTTCTCAGTAATATTGATAACTTTATCTCCATCTAGTTCTACGACACCAAATTGGGACATGTCATCTGATTGTTTTACCAAAACGACACTTGTCTCGTTATCGTCTTGCATCTGCTCCATCTCATTTCTAAATTCCCCAAATTCCATATGATATCCACTCAAAAGAAAGAAGGAATCCGTAAGAATATCTTTTGCTTGAAGTAGTCCATGTCCCATACCAAGTGCTTCTTCTTGAATAACATACGTTATATGAAGACCAAGAGTCTCTCCGTTACCAAGATATTCTTGAATACGACTTTGCGGTCTGACAACCAAAACGATTTCATCAATACCTGACTTTTTTAGAGCAATGAGTGTATGCTCAATAAGAGGCTTTCCCATAACTTTAACAAAAGACTTATGTTCTTCTGTATTAAATGGATAAAATCTACTCGATTTGCCTGCTGCTAAAATAACTGCTTTCATAAATTATTCCTCATGCTTCCTTTCCACGTCCGCTCCAAGATTTTTGAGTCTTTCTTCAAGATGATCATAACCCCTATCAAGTCTCTCTATACCAAAAATTGTGCTCGTCCCAGATGCAGCAAGCGCAGCAAGGACAACAGCAGCACCTGCTCTGATATCAATGGTTGTTACTACAGCATCATGTAATTCTTTTGGGCCATTAATTTTAATAGCATGGACATAGTCCGGCTTATCATCTGCTAAGTTAAAATTGTACGTTATTTCTGGTTGGCTAACTTCAGGCTTGTATGCTTCAATATGTGCTCCCATTTTATTCAAATCTTGCATATATCCCATTTTATTTTCAAAAACAGTTTCATGAATTGTTGAGACTCCATCTGCTTGTGTCATGAGGACCGCCCAAGGAGCTTGCCAGTCTGTCATAAAACCTGGATAGATTGCAGTAGTAACGTTTGTTGCCTTGAGTTGATCTTTATAATAAAATCTCATCCCACCATTCACCTCTTCATATGCTCCTCCTGCTTCATCAACTTTTTCCAAAAATTCTTCAATTCCTTTTTTGGTTACCTGTTCAACAGTGATATCTCCTTTTGTCACGAGTGCTGCAATAGCAAAGGTAACTATCTCATTCCTATCTGGACTTATGGTAAAGGTTGTTCCGTGTAATTTTTCAACGCCAACAATAGTAATTTCTCTTTTTGCCGAGCGACTAACTTGCGCCCCCATTTGATTAAGCATTTGTATCAGGTCATCAATTTCTGGCTCCTCAGCTGCATTTTTGAGAATAGTCGTGCCATTTGCCAAAACAGCACCGAGAATAAGTGTCTCTGTGCCAGTGTGAGTATTTTTTTCAAAAGTATATGTTGTACCTTCAAGTCCATCTGTCTTTGCATGAAAATAGCCATCTTTACTGTTATAACTTACTTCAACATGAAGATGTGCAATACCATCAATTGTTCTATCAATAGGACGGGCTCCGAGACGACAACCTCCTGGATTGGGAATAATTGCCTCACCCACTCGAGCAAGAAGGGGCGCAATAAACATAGCTGAGGTACGAGCCTGTGCTGCTTTCTCAAGAGTAATCTCATGCTTGGCAAACTGAGGCACCGAAATACTAACTCTATGTCCATCTAAAGTGATGTTTGCTCCTAAGTCCCTCATGATATCTAACATCAGATGAAAATCTGAAATATCAGGAACATTTTCCAAAACAACCTCTTCAGTGGTTAGACACGCAGCTACAAGTGCTTTTAGTGCAACATTTTTGGATCCTGATACATGGGTCGATCCAGCTAATTTTTTTCCTCCTGTTACAACAAATAATTCCATATTATTTACTCAAAAGTTGATGATGAATTGTATAGATATCTCCTGCTCCCATGGTAACAACAATACAATCCTCTGCGTAGTTTTTCTGCTTTAAATATTGTACCACATCCTGTAGCGTGGGCAGCCATAAGACAGCTTCATGTTGCATTGAGATAGCATGTGCCAATTTCTCTGAGGAAACATTTGGATCAACAGTTTCCCTTGCTGAAGCATAGATATCAGCGAGAACAAGTTCGTCTGCAGCTTTAAAAGAATCAACAAATTGTTCGAACAATTTTATTGTTCTTGTATATGTGTGAGGCTGAAAAACAGCAATAAGCTTTTTGTCAGGATATTTATCTTTCAAAGCCTTCAAAGCTGCTTTAATTTCTGTTGGATGGTGTGCGTAATCATCATACAACAGTGCACCAGATGGTATTGTACCAATATACTCAAGTCTTCTCTTTGTCCCGGTAAATGCTGAAAGTCCCTTTTGAATATCTGAAGGAGAAAGTCCACATTGCTTTGCTACAATGATAGCAGCAACTGCATTAAGCGCATTATGCTCCCCTAAGACAGAAAGTATATAGTCCTCTTCTTCTTGTCTTGGCGTCTGAAGAGTAAAATGTAAACCCTCAGAAGATGTATGAATATTCTTAAGAACATAATTATTATCCGAATTAAACCCGTACGTCAATAATTCACCATTATAAGTTTCGAGTATTTTTTTGATATTATTATCGTCTCCGCACGCAATCAGTAGACTATTATTCTCGGTAAGTTGCTTTGCAAAAGCAGTATATGCCTCTATAACAGCCTCAAGAGATGGATACAGGTCAGGATGATCGTATTCAACATTAGTCATAATAGCAATTTGTGGATGCTGCCACATAAATTTAGGAGTCCTGTCATGTGTTGGCTCTGTTGCATACTCATCAGCCTCTGCAACAAAATAGTCACCTTTTCCAAAGTGACCTGATGTCTGAAGCGAAGGGATTTCACCTGTTCCAATAACAAATGATGGATCTTTTCCAGCTTCTTTCAACAATGTTGCAACCAGTGCTGTTGTGGTGGTTTTTCCATGGCAACCGGTGATAGAAATACCAGTCATATTTTCATTGTTAAATAACTCACCACTCATAAAATACCCAACTGCTTGTCCTTGAGTCAAAACTTGTATCCCTTTTTCTTTTGCTGCTTTGACTTCTGGATTATCATAACCTCCATGTGCACCAGTCGTAACAACCATGTCAACATTTGCTACCCTAGATGGATCAAATCCCTCATCAACAGTAATATTGTATTTTTTAAGTAATACATCTGTTATAAATGTTTGAGGGCTATCACTTCCTGTGACGACAAACCCTGCCTCTTTCGCAATAATTGCAAGGGGAGTCATACCAACACCTTTAATACCAACGAAATGAATCTTTTGTATCATGACTTTGCCCTTTCTTGGATGGCTTTCTTAACGGCCAAGCCATCATCCCATGGTTCTTCCCCATTGCCATAATTGATTGATTGCTCATGTCCTTTTCCCGTAATCACAACCATATCTCCTTTTTTTGCCAGAAGAATTGCCTTAGTAATTGCTTCTTGTCTATTGGGAATTTCATATATTTGACTCTTTTCATTCATGCCTTTCTTAATGTCTGCAAAAATATCAGCTATATTTTCTGAGCGAGGATCTTCTGAAGTGAGAATACTCACATCAGCAAAATGTGACGAAAATTTTCCCATTTCTGGTCTTTTTGACTTATCCCTCTGTCCAGCAGTACCAAAGACATGAATAAGTCTTCCTGTCACCGGCTTCACTGCAGGGAGAAGCTGAGCAAAAGCATTTGGGGTATGAGCAAAGTCTACCATCACGGTAAAATCTTTCTTGTATACAATTTCTGCTCGGCCTTTTGGCAAAGAAAATGTTTCAATTCCTTTTCGTATTTCTGCCTCAGTCAAACCTAACTTCTGGCATATGGCAATTGCAAGAAGGGCATTGTAGGTATTGTATTCACCAGGAAGTGAGGAGGTAAACTTCATGGTAGTAGGATTAATATCCGCATCTTTGCCTAAGCCATAAGTAATAATATCTTTCTTTTCAGCTAATTCTTTTTTTAACATTCGATATGACATATCATCTTTATTAATTACAGCAATTTTTGCCCACTTGAGAAGCTTTGCTTTTGTCTTCAGATAATTCTCATATGTCTTGTGATAATCTAAATGCTCATGACTCACATTCGTAATACCTGCAATCGCAAATGGAATACCCCATACTCTATTCTGATCAATACCGTGAGAGGTTACTTCGAGTACTAAATATGATCCTTTTTTAAGCCTGACAATTTTTTTCAAGAATTGCTGGAGAGGCACAGAAGATGGATTAGTAACATGAAAGCCCGTGTCAAAGGTTTTATTTCCAATATATGCTGCAACAGTTGAGATAAGTGAAACATCTTTACCTGCATTTTTGAGAATATGATAAAGAAGACTTGAGGTTGTTGTTTTGCCGTCAGTGCCAGTAATGCCAATGGTCACAAGCTGCCTCCCCGGAAAGCCGTATCGAATATTTGCAAGAATGGCAACACCAAGGTGATACACATTTTTTGCTTTTTGCCACATACCTTGTCATTATACCTTTTCTGGGCAGATAAAACCAATTTTTTACTGCTCTGATGAGTCAGAAAGAAGCTCTGACACTGTTACAAATATATATCCTTCATTCTTTAATGTCTGGATAAGTCGAGGCAACACAAAACCCGTCTCAGGAGCTAGTGGACCTCCTTGCATATGGAGGACTATTATTGAACCATTTTGCGTATTATTTAATACATTATCAATAATCCGCTGCCTATCCGTCTCAAATCCGTCGCCGCCCACAACATCCCAATGCACAACAGTAAGACCAAGTTGATTAGCTAAGGCAACATCTTCAGGGTTAGCACAACCTCCAGGGAATCTAAAATATCTACTATATATTCCATATGACGCAAGCAGTCGCTGGGTTTTCTCCATTTCTTCTTGCTTTGAGAATTGACCAACAGGAGCAAGACCATAACATTCACCTGCAAAACCAGGATGCGAATAGGAATGATTGGCAAGTTCAAAAAGTGGATTATTCGCAAGCTCACGTGTGGCTTCAGGATACTGCTCAATCCACATGCCTGTTAAGAAAAGAGTTGCTTTGGTATTAGTCTCATTAAGATAATCAATAATTGACTCATTATAATAAGTTGGTACAACTTTTCTTGCTAAGTCCTGAGCCATACCAGGAGTCATATCAGCATCAAAAGTAAGGGCAATTTCTTTTTTCTCACGCGATCCGTGGGTAACAATGCCATCGATTGGCTTTTGGGATTGCAGAAGCAGTGTTTTGATTAAATTATCTTTTTTAACTAAATTTTCCTGATCAGTTACTTTTTGTTCATTCATCGCACGCACAGTCCATGTCCCAAGAAGAGAAATTCCAAGTAAGAGTAATATGCCGATACTCAGAAAAACAAGCTGTGAGTAAAAAAAGTGTTTGTGCGTCCTACGAGCTCTTTTTCTTGTTTTTTTCACTTGTCCACGACGTGCCATAAGAAAAGTATAAATGGTCTTAGTCCTTGTGAAAAGGAGGAATTACAGATTTATTCGTAGAATTTTTTATTTTTCAGTTTTTCAGGCAAAAATGATTGACTTTCCGTTGGACCAACATATCCCTCAGACCACTTGTATCCTTTAGCATAATCTAAATCTTTCATGAGTTTGGTTGGCGCATTGCGAAGATGAAGCGGAATAGGCTCACTTGGATATTGATAGACTGCCTCTTTTGCTTTGCCAAGCGCATTAGGGACAGCACGAGATTTCTTTGCACTTGCAAGATAAATTACACCATGTGCCAAAATAAGTTGTGCTTCTGGCATACCAATTTTATCTATCGCCTCAAAGCATGCATTAGCCTGAATAAGTGCTCCTCTATCAGCAATACCAATATCTTCTGATGCAAAAATTATCATTCGTCTTGCAATAAAAGTTGGATCTTCCCCACTTTCAAGCATACGGGCAAGATAATAAAGCGCTCCATCAATACTGGAGCCACGCATTGATTTGATAAAGGCACTAATGGTGTTGTAGTGCTCTTCTGCTTTCTTATCATAGAGTCCTGCTGATTTGGTTTGGAATATCTCCTGGATAATTTTTTCTGAAATTTCTTTTTCTTTGTACGAGACAACAGCCATTTCCAGTGCGTTGAGAAGTGTTCTAGCATCTCCACCTGATAAACGAGTAAGTAATTCCTCAGCCTGAGGAGTAATAGTCTTTTTGTATGAACCGAGTCCTTTCTCCTTATCAGTAAGGGCTCTTTTGAGAATACTTTGTAATTCTTCAACTGTTAATCCTTTGAGAACAAACACACGACTTCTGGACAGAAGAGCACTATTTATTTCAAAAGAGGGATTTTCTGTTGTAGCACCAATAAGCGTGATAAGGCCACTCTCAACATAGGGAAGGAGGCTATCTTGTTGAGCTTTATTCCATCTATGAATTTCATCAAGAAAAAGAATAGTTCGTATCTTTTTTGCACGATTTTCCTCAGCTATCGCAATAATTTTTCTCAAATCATCTTTACCAGTACTGACTGCAGATAACATATGGAAATCCGCATGAGTTTCATTCGCAATAATACTTGCAAGTGTTGTCTTGCCTGTTCCAGGAGGTCCCCACAAAATAAGTGGAGTCAAGTTATCTTGCTCTATCATTTTTCGAATAACTCTTCCTTCTCCCACTAAATGCTCCTGACCAATAAGCTCGGATAAATGTTGTGGACGAATGCGATACGCAAGATTCATGTGCTTATTGTAACACGCCCTGTCTAATGAGAGCGGTAGAAAGACTGGACCGCCAGAAAACCTGGAAGACTCATAAAATTATTGTCAATAAGTTGCTCTCCACTGCCACTTGGGCCAAATTGCCAGTAGTTAAAACCTACTACATGATGATTTCTGGCAGCGGTCATATCCGTCATAATTTGTGTTACGGTATCTCCACCAGTAATTGTTCCCCACTCTCCAATAATAATTGGTGTTGTCGGATATTTTGCTTGTAACTGGGTTAGCCCTGCATCCATTGTCTCGTGTACTGATTCTGGGTAATGATCAATAGTGATATTTCCCATTTGAGCAATTGTTGTATCTTCTAAAATCCCTTCCCAATCAGGATTATTATCTCCCCACGCAACAAATCCATCAAATCCAAAATATCCCACTTTTATATTGTTTTTATTGATTGAATGAAATGCATCAGAGGCTTGAGTCATTGCATCCCGAAGCCACTGATTAAAGACGTTTGCTGAGGAAAATTGACACAAGTTATTTGCACAATAGGTAACGCCTTGAATTCCTCCATTTTGTGGTTCTGGAATTGGAGAAAAAATATCATCTTCTTCAAATAAGTCTGGATTATTCTCAATATAACTTGCCATCATCGGAAGATAATTAATAGATATATTCTTACTCACGTTATATATGCCTTCAAAGGCAAGTGGCATATGTCGATGCCAGACATGAAGACCATGCAAGCGAATCGCAGCTACCCATCTTCGTGTATAAGAAAGTGCATCTCCACAGGACGGATTATCATACGGTGTTGAGATAGCAACATAATTTGCACCAAGTTCGACTGCTTTATCAAGCCAGTGATTAATCCAGGTATCATCTCGTTGGTTACAGACAGCATCTTTCGTCTCTTTCATCGCATCAATACTTTGGATATTCCATGTTTTTGACACAGGTGAAACAAGTGGTGTTGGGGTAGGACTCTTTGTGGGCAGAGGAGAAAGTGTTGGTGTCGGAGATGGATGGGCGAAAAGTGGAGGAGATGACTCTGTTAGAGTTGGTGCGGGAGTTGGGGTGGATGAAATTTTTGCATTTTGAATATGTTTTCCCACAACAAAGAATACAGGATGCACAGAAACAGTATGGAACAGCCGTAGACCATAAAAAATAACAACGCAGGTAGCAACAGAAATAAAAGCTACCACTAATAGAATTCGGGCAGGCATGCAAAGCTAAACGTAACAAAGCTCATGCACATGGTCAAGGCTAACAAAGTAGAAAAAATAGACTCATTTAAAGTCAAACTAGATCAGTGATTATTTTCTTACACAAATGGAGAAAAGTGTTGTTTGAGGAGATTTTCTATTGGAAGAAAAAGTGGCTGAGGAAGCATGTCCCATGCTATCCATTCCCATCCTTCACATTTTTCAGGTTCCATTACTTGTATTTCTCCTCCTGCATATCTGGATGTAACAAAAAGGGTAATGTAATGCTTTTGTTCTTTTTCAAAAATATCATTAGTCGCCGCAACAAATGTAACATCACTAATAGCAATACCTACTTCTTCCATTACTTCTCTTTTGGCACATATTTCCCAACTTTCACCACCTTCTAAATGTCCACCAGGGAAAGCCCACGTATTTTCTCCGTGAGAACCCTTTCTTTTGCCAATAAGAACTTTTTTATCTTTTATGACGATGACACTTACTCCAACTTTTGGTCTATCCATTTATATCTCCTTATACATTTCTATATGATCAACATAGTCATCTCTATGCTTTGCTCCTTTAGGAAGTCTTCCGTACTCTTTAAAACCAAATTTCTCATACATACTCTTTGCAAGGGGGTTATTACTAAAAACACCAAGCGTAACAATCTTAATATCAGGTAATTTCTTCTTTGCCTCGTCTAACGTAATTCCCATGAGTAATTTTCCTATTCCCTTTCCTCTGTACTCTTTTGCAATAGATATTCCAAATACACCAACATGCTTTTCTGCTCGTGTTTTGAGTTCTATACCTGCTACACCAACAAGAGTACTTCCTACAAATGCCAACAGAAGTACCTTCCTCCCATACGAGATAGCAACAAGGCTATCTTTGACAAATTGTTCTTCTTCCTCAAATCGGAGTTGCTCACCTTGCATAAGAATAAATGTTTGCTCGGCAGAAAGCGTGTTAATATAATCCAGCATCGCCTGCGTATCACTCACTTGTGGAGACCTGAAAATAACTTCTTCTCCTGTAGATAGTGTGTGTTTTATTGTCTCTATATCTTGCATAGTATAAGTATATTACTGATGTTGACCAAAAAATAGCAGGCTATTCTGATAGCCCTTCGAAGACAAGGGAGCTAAATTATGATCTGCATTTGGATAACTTATAAAATCAATACTTTTTCCATCTTGCTTCAGCATGGTTGTTAATTCAATTGACCATGCATACGGAACTGTTGGATCAGCAGTTCCATGATTCAACTGAAGAGGAACTGTAATGTCTTGCAAATAGGTAAGAGGTGACAGACTTTTCCAAATTGCTGAGTCTGCTGTTGGCTCTCCAAGAAGTGAGATAGTATCAGCATAGGGAGAAGGTGTTGTCTGAGCCTCAACAAGTGTTGGGCGATGAGACTTTTCAAACCATTTTACTGGATCTGTCACTGGTGCCCAGAGGACTGCTGCTTTTACATTTTGGGAAATATCAGATCTTTTTCCCAACACTTCCAAAACTTCAAGCGTAACCTCCCCACCCATTGAGTGTCCCCACAGATATATTTTATGTGGATTTGCCTCAGGAATATTTTTTATTGATGATAACAGTGTCATCACATCTATTGGATACCCAAATCTCATCAGTGCGGTATTATCGACTTGCGAATTCGCATTTCCTCTGTAGTCTGGCTTAAGTACAAGATATCCTTGCGATGCAAAATAATCTCCTGTTGCCCTGTATGAAGTGACAGTATTGTACTCCTTAGGGTCAATATAACCGTGAGCAATGATAACAACAGGATACCCATCTTTTGGCTTGGGACTCTTTGGAATAGTAAGGAGTGCATATTCTTTCAGTCCATCAACAGTAAAACTCACAATTGAGCTGGTGAAATTTCCATTACTACTTACTGTAGACTCTTCGCGAATATCACTTGTATTGTATTGATGCGTCTGAAGTGATGGAATTGCTAATGGAAAAGGCGTGGGAGATGGCTGAGAAGCTTTAACTGCTGATGTGGGAATAGTTGTTATAACTGTTGGAGTTTGAAGCTTTGCAGGATGCCAAAGAATAAGCCCGACAATAGTAAGAGTCCCGATAGCAAGGATAGTGAGTATTCGTTTCATTGCACCATCATAATAGAAGAAAATGCTAAAATAATCCAGTTATAATAGAAGTATGCTAACAATTCATGCAAAAAATGCTGCAACCTTTCTTGAAAAGTCAAAAGGACTACTCGGGGAGAAGTCACCATTTGCAATCTTTTTTCAAACCCGATGGGGGATTCATACCTTTGGGATGGCTTTTCCTATTGATGTTCTTATTTTAAATGAGGCAAACAGCATTGTTGCTCTGAAAAAGCATCTTAAAACCAATCATATATTTCTCTGGAATCCTCGTTATAAGAAGGTGCTTGAGCTACCAAGCGGGACAATTCAAAAGGAAAAATTAGAAAAAGGAACAAAAATTACTTTGGTATTAGACTGACTTGGCACGCTGTTCGTCCCAAAATTTTCCACGACGACAAAGTTTTGCAACATTTGCCTTATCAGCTAAAAGCATTTCAACAACTCGTTCTAGAAAAAGTGTATTTTGTGAACTTTTGACCAAAATAATATCTTTTTCCCTTATCTCTTGAAGAATTGTCTCTTTTGCATCGGTAAAGCGAATGAAGCTAAAATATGGTACTTTTAGTCTCTTCAGTATTGGTGCTGCATAATTATGCATGAGTGGACCAATCAAAATGACCATATCAACACTTTGCGAAAGTGCATGTGCAACTTTTTCATGCTCTATCTTACTTTGTGAACCTAACTCTCTCATATCTCCAATAATTGCAATTTTTCGCTGTCGTGGTGTCTGGATACGACGAAGAATTTGCAAAATACCAAGAATTGGTTCTGGTGTTGCATTGTTGTAAGAAGAATCAATAAGAGTTGTACCTTTAACTCCCTCAAATATGCTCAGTCTCCCTGGCGGAAGAGCAAAACTCTTTTCCAGTGCTGCTATTGCGTCTGAAAGAGGAATATCCAGTTGCATTGCTGTTGCAAGAGCAAAAAGAAATTCATATGCATAAAATACGGGTAAGAACTGGGGGATGGTTAAGAAATAGCTTTTATCTTTCCAAAGAATTTCCATACGGAATTCTTTAATGGAGACATCTATCTTTTTCACTACAAGATCGGCTTTTTTATTTTGTAGAGAAATTGTCATTTGAGATGCTTGAATTCGATTTTGCACTTTCGCAATTGCTTCATCATCCATATTTACAATTGCTGTCCCATTTTTTGGAATTCTTCTGAGAAGAAATGTCTCTTCTTTTGCAGTAAGCGCAAGAATTTGCTTTTGTCTTTCTTCATCAGAAGTCGTACTGACAAATGGATCAAAATAAACACTATGCTCAACCCCCACATTTGTGACCATACCTATTTTTGGAGTAACAATTTTCAAAAGATAACTCATATTTTTAGGTTCAACTGGGCTATCAATTCCCATTTCAGCAATATAGATATCACACTTTTCCCATTTAGTGAGAACGGACAGTGGAGCAAGGAAAGCAACTTTTAGCCAATCGACAGGTCCATAGGACTTCATGGAAATACCAAGAATGGAAAGAGGAATTCCTGTCTCACTATTTTTTCCTTCACTTGTCTTTACTGCATACGAAGCACTGAGAACACTTTTGAGCAAGCTGACAAGAGAGCTTTTTCCACTACTCCCTGCAACCCCAATCACAATTGGATGTATCTTTTGTAGCTGTAATTTTGTGAAGAATCGAAGATAACCTAGGAAAAATAAGACCAAAAGTCTTTTCATGGTAGTTGTATTATACCTCATTCGTCACTTTCTGTAGGAGTGACGCCGTAATAGGTTAGTATTCCCTTCGCAATATCAAAAAATACAGGAGCCGCTGTCTCTGCACCATAAATAGAAAGTGTTGGTTTATTAAGAATAACTAGCATAACAAATTTAGGATCATCAGCAGGCGCAAATCCAATAAATGAGGCTATTGTCTGGGTTGGATCATAGTGGCCTGCAACTGGAATAGAAGCAGTACCCGTCTTACCGGCAATACGATATCCTTTAAGTCTGGCAAAACTAGCTTCTCCTTTGTTGACAGTATAAACCAGCATTTCAGTCATCACCTTTGCTGTCTGAGGAGAAATTGGTTGACTGAGGACTTTTGGCTTAATAGGAATAACTTGTCCATCAGGAGTTGTGACTGATGCAACTACATGAGGTTCCATTCTCATACCATCATTTGCAATTGAAGCAAATCCATCCAAGAGTTGCATTGGGGTGATAGAAATACCCTGACCAAAACTTGCCGTAGCATAATCAATAGGATACCATTCACTCTTTGGTCTGAGCGTAAGTGACTCCTCTCCTTGAAGGTCAACACCAGTTGGGCTTCCCATACCATATTTATCAATATAGGAAAGCATTCTGTCATGGTTGAGAAGTTCTGAAATATAAATCATTCCATCGTTATCAGAATTTTTAATAATATCCATCATAGTCTCATTGGGAAAATGCTTCTTATTCCACGTCTCTATAGTGTAGTCTCCTATTTTGACTGGTCCACTACAAATTGGACAAGTACTGTCAGGCTTCACGAGTCCTGCATCAAGCGCTGCTGACATGATAAGGGGTTTAAATGTTGAGCCAGGTTCGTACGTATCCGTAATAAACGGATTTTTATAGAGCGAATCGTCAAAATCTGCATAACTTCTTGGGTCAAATGCAGGGAAGCTAGACATTGCCAAAATGCCACCTGTTTTGGGATCCATAACTGCCACCATACCACTCATTGCACCATATTTCTCAATACCATCTTTTAATTTCTCCTCAACTAAAAATTGAATTGGTCTATTGATGTTGAGAGTGAGTGATCTTCCATCCTGCTCACCTGAATCATTTGATATTTTGGACAAGACAGGTCTGCCCAGTGCATCGTGAATAACTGTCGCATGACCAGGCCTTCCTCTGAGGAGTCTATCGTAAAATCCCTCAAGACCAAAATAACCCTTTGGATTGCCAACGTCATCTTTTCCCACAAATCCTACTAACTGTGCTGCCATGGAGGCTTCTGGGTAAAAACGTGAATATGTCTCTTCAAATCCAACACCAGGTAAATCCAATTTTTCAACATTTGCTTTCTCCTGAAAATCAGCATTAGACTTGAGAGAAACCCAAAATTTGTCTAAGTTAAGAAGTGCACTGATGGTTGCAGTACCAGTATCCAGGACTCTAGAGAGAGCTGCTGTTGCTTCATCTTTATTTTTTATTTCCTTTGGATTGGCAAAGACTAGATACGATAACCTATTTGTCACGAGAGGAAAATTATCTGAGGTTTTTATCTCTCCACGTTGTGGCGTAATATTAATGACTTGTCCATATTGATCTTGTGCAAGTTGAGATAATTCTTGTGCTTTAACAACTTGCCAATAGAAAAGCTTGGCAGTTATAGCCAAAAATGCAATGCCAAAAAATCCGAGTGTCGCGAGGTAGCGCCATCTCATTGTCGTAAAGCCACGGAAGATGTGTGGTCGGTAATAACAAGTGCAGTAGTCTTCTTATCCTCTTGTACAAAGCCTAATTTATCAGCCTTATGAGAAATATTAGTAAGGGAAGCTTGTGTGTAAATCTTTTCTCTCAGCATTGCATTATCTCTCTGATAATTTGCAATCTCTTCTTGCATCTTACTGAGGCTAATACCGCCTGTTGAGAGCATATTAGAGACTGATATTTGTACCACAGAAAGGATAATAATAATCCCCATCAGACCTCCTAATAAAAATGTATATCTTTTCATAATTTTTCAAAAATTCGCAATTTACTGCTTCTACTTCGTCTATTTCTCTCTTGTTCTTCCCCGCTAGGTTCTATAGGCTTTCGTGTCACAATTTTTCCCAAACCTTCTTTTTCAAATGTTTCAAATGCTTGCTTTACTATCCTGTCCTCAAGTGAATGGAAGGAAATAACTGCAAGTCTTCCATGAGATGAGAGCAAACTCACTGCTTGTGGCAAAACGCTTTCTATTGCATGCAATTCATCATTGACTGCAATCCGAAGCGCTTGGAAAACTTTTGTTGCTGGATGTACCTTGTGATCGCCTCTTGGATAACACCGTGCAACTATTCTTCCTAATTCACTCGTTGTCTCAATTGGTTTGCTTTGTCTTGCCTCAACTATTGCCTCAGCAATCCGCTTTGCAAACCTTTCTTCTGCGTATTTTGTAAAGAGCTCGGTCAATTCACCTTTGTGAAGACCATTCACCAGATCTTTTGCTGTGACAGCCAAAGACCTGTCCATTCGCATATCAAGTGGTGCATCTTGAAGGAAGCTAAAGCCTCTTTCTCCTTCATCCACCTGATGACTTGATATACCTAAGTCCAAAAGTATGCCAGATACTGGATTAAACTCTTCTGCCTTCGCAATTTCTGCAATATTTGCAAAATTGCCCTTCACGACAGTGAGCTTGGTATCATGTGCATGCTCTTTGACATAGGTAAGGGCATCATCATCTTGGTCAATCCCGAGGACATAACCACCCTTTTGGCAGATAGCCAAAGCATGTCCTGCGCCTCCAAGTGTGCCATCGATGTATTTCTTGCCTGGTTTTACTTGTAGGCCGTCTAAAACTTCTTGTAAAAGTACACTTATATGGTATTCACTCATTCTGTATCCTTCTGGGCAGATACATTTGATAATTTCTCAGCAATATAGTTGATATTCCCGGCTAGCTCTTGTTGATGCTTCTCCCAAGCATTTTTATCCCATACCTCAACAAATCTCTGAATGCCGGCAAAGATAATGTCTCCTTTTATTCCTGCATAGCTTCGAAGGAATTCTGGAATAACACATCTTCCTTTACTATCAAGCTCAACCATTGTTGCGTTACCCAGCAAAAATCGTTGCATCTCCCGACTACTTTTATCAGTAAATGGCTTCCCATCTGTCCCTTCCAAAAGTGTCTGCCAGCCTGATTCGGAGACCACAATGAGGTGATTATCCAAACCCTTGGTAACAATAAGTGTGTCACCAAGGACTTCACGAAATTTCTTAGGTAAAGCAACTTGATGTTTTTCTGTGATTTTTCCCTCGTATTGGCCTATCAACATATATTGTCAATGTCCTACTTTTTCCTACTTTGGACTACTTAATACCATTTTGAAACATTTTTCACGAGGTGTCAATAGGAATTTTCACAAAAAAATACGAAGAAAGAAGCAAGGACTTGTATGAATGATGAAATAATGAGATTAGAGGCTAATAGATTTTTCTACTTGATATATTTTCCCATCTGTTTTAGCAACTTTGAGCGTAAACTTTACTTCATGCACATCTTCATCATAGTGACAAACATTTGAGCAGGTGCCAAGCACAACATCTTGTTGCTTTTTGGTATCATTTGGTGTCACATCTATATGACCAATAACGCCTCGAGGGATATCTCCTTTTGCTGTGTAGTCAACTTCATAATCCACACTTGAGATACCATCTAATTTGCCTATTGTCATTGAAATTGCTTGATTATTTCTGACTGCCTCAAGAGTAAGGCCAATTGCATCTGGAGCAAGTGTTGGAACAACTTCCTGCTGCTCTGCCTGCTGCTGATTTGCCTTTTGAGAATGGCTTGCTGAGAGTATAAAGAACGCGCCACCACCAACGAGAAGAAGTGCTGCGACAACGACGGCGATAATAATCATCTGCTTTTGTTGCATAGACTTATTGTGTACTACTCCCCTTTCCTTGTCAACTAGAATGTTACTCTTGCATATAATTTTTTTAATTGTTACAGTACTACTAAGATGACAAATAAAGTAGCACTTCTAGCTGGTGGCGCAATGGGTTACAAAAATGGTGGACCTTCTATTGGAGGAGCATCTGCCATTCGACTTGCAAAGGATGGATTTAAAGTTGTGGTAGTTGATGAGCTTGAGACTGGGCAAAAGACTGTAGATATCATTAAAAATAACGGTGGTGACGGCATCTTTATGAAAGCTGATGTAACTTCTACTGAGGCTATACAAACAGTACTTGCAGAAACAAAGTCAGAATTTGGTGGACTTACTTGTCTCGTCAATTGTGTTGCTCGATATGGTCCAGGAATGTTTAAGAATGTTGCTGAAATAAGTGAAGAAGAATGGAACAAGACGCTTAATGTGAATCTGAATGGATATTTTAAAATGGCCAAATATGCAATTCCACTCATGCTAGAATCCAACGGTGGAACGATTATCAATATTTCTTCAATAGAAAGTTTTGTGGCTATCCCCAACTTTAGTGTTTATTCAGTATCGAAAGCAGCTGTAGATGCACTTACGAGGACTCTTGCTGTAGATTTCGCACCAAAAATTCGAACAAACGCTATATTACCGGGATTTGTCAAAATAGCAAATTCTGAAAATGATAGATCTCCGGAAGAACTACAAAAATGGTATGAAAGTATTGCCAAGCAATATCCTATGCAGCGTGTTTGTGAAGTAGATGAAATTGCAAATGTTGTTTCATTCCTTGCTGGAGATGAATCGTCTTATATCAATGGTCAAAGCATTGTCGTGGATGGAGGAAGAAGTATTGCAGACCTTCACGAATTTTAAATTAAAGCTTTTTGTGAAGATAACTGACTAATTCTTCTATTTTTATTCTTTCCTGACTTGCAGTATCTCTATCTCTCACAGTCACGCTGTTATCATTCAGACTATCAAAGTCTATAGTTACACAGAATGGCGTCCCAACTTCATCTTGAGAAAGATAGCGCTTTCCAATATTTCCTCTATCATCCCACTGCACTTTTCCAGCAATAGTATCCTGAAGCAATTCCAAAACTTCTTTTGCTTTTGCAACAAGCTCTGGTTTATTTGGCAGCAGAGGAAACACTGCTGCCTTCACCGGTGCAAGCCACGCAGGAAGTGAAAGATAGACTCTATTCTCTTCTTCTCTGTAGGAGTCAGCAAGGACTGTTAACATGAGTCTATTGATACCTACTGCTGGCTCAATAACATGAGGTAGTGTCTTCTCACCTGTCTGTGGATCTGTCACTTGTAAGTCACGCTTGGAATACTCTTGATGTTGTGCCAAATCATAATTTGTACGGTACGCAAGTCCCCACAGCTCTTTAAATCCAAATGGAAAGTCATATTCCAAGTCTTCTGTCCTTTTACTATAAAAAGATCTTTCCTGGTCGTCATGTGGCCTCCAGCGAAGCTTTTCTTCACGAATGCCAAGTCTCTTTGTTACAAATTCCCACATCTCCTTCTTCCACTCTTCAAACAGTCTTTCCCAGGACGTTTTCTCCGGATCAAAGAAATATTCTATTTCTCCTTGTTCGAATTCTATTGTTCGGAAAATAGAATTTCCTGGAGTAATTTCATTTCTAAAAGATTTTCCAATCTGTGCGATACCAAATGGCAATTTTACACGAGTTGAATTGAGTACATTTTGGAAGTTAACAAACATCCCTTGTGCTGTTTCTCCCCGTAAATATCCTGCTCCGCCTTCTCCCTCAACAAGCCCGAGTTGGACTGGAAAAAGTTGGTTAAACTTTCTGACATTTGTCCACAATTGTCCTTTATCATTATCTTTACAATTTGGACAGGGGATTTCGAAAAGTTTGATAAACTCATCAAACTTTTCTGTTGACCACCCTTCGACTTTTCCTGACTCAAAAGCTTTATCAAGCTCTTCATTTGACAGCTTTTCAGAAGATTGAACCTTGCTTCGTTTCTCTTTATTATTTCCTAGCCAATCCTCAATTAAGTGATCCGCTCGTATTCGAAGTCGACAATTTTTACAATCAACCATTGCATCGGCAAAAGAGGCTACATGTCCACTGGCTTCCCAAATTCTGTGATGGGAAATAATACTCGCATCAAGTCCAACCATGTCAGCTCGCTTCGTGACAAATGTCAGCCACCATAAATTCTTAATATTTCGAAGTAATTCTGCTCCCATTGGACCATAATCGTATGTGTTAGCAAGTCCACCATAAAGGTCGGACCCAGGATAGAAA
Organism: Candidatus Levyibacteriota bacterium; assembly: GCA_003173995.1. Classification (GTDB taxonomy): domain Bacteria; phylum Patescibacteriota; class Microgenomatia; order Levybacterales; family UBA12049; genus PRDT01. The sequence continues at coordinate 20,031 of PRDT01000079.1, forward strand.
AATCCTCGACGTTTTGCGAGTGCAACTAATTTGTCCATAAGTGTTGTATCTGCCATATATTTATACTAACAATGTCATTCTGGCTTGTCCAGAATCTTTCCCACAAAAAAACCCGTCCTTATAAAGGGACGAGTTATATCGTGGTTCCACCCTTCTTGCTTCTTAATTTGTGTAGCTCCAAGATTCCAACCTCTTCAACACTACTTTTTCAGGATACCATAGAAAAGTCTCTTCTGTCAATTAAGCTTTCTGTAACTGTGGCAAAATTTGACGAGTTTTTAATTTTCTTTCTAATAGACTTTCAATAAAAAATGAAGCCTTAGCACCAGTCAAATCCACCGAACCTTCTGAATAATAACCAAGCGACTTGAGAAGCTCTATCTCAAAGGCATGAATAAGACGTCCTGCATTCTCTTCCTGACACATTCTTAATAATAAGTTTTCTAATAAATCAAATACATAACTATTCTCCTGATTCTCTGGACATAGCCCGTCCACTAATTCACAGATATGATAGGCAAATCCAACATGCATCAGATTTTCTTTGAGTGCTGAAAAGTTTTCGGTAGATGTAGCCTCCGTGAGGACAGGCATCCCTTGTCCTTTATATATAGTACAAGTGATTTTATTCAGTGGTTCGATATGAGACGCCCTCTTACTTGAGATTTTACGTACACCCGCAGCTTTCACCTGAATTTTTCCATGTTGCCTGGTGAAAAGAGTAAGAAGTCTATCTGCTTCTCCAATACTACGGCGTTTGAGGACAATACCATCAATTTTGCTATACCTCATCGGAATACTCCTTAATGAACATTCAACTTCAGTGTTTTATCGGTTAAGAGAGGAAAATCTTGCATCTTGTGACCATTTACGGTAATGCTGTACATATTAGTGTCAGTGCCTGGCTGCTTCTGGATGAGAAGTGGCAAGTCAGAATTATTCGCAACTTTAAATGGTAATTTATACTTAACCATATAGGTCGCACTACCAAGTGGTCTTATTGTCAAGAATCCTTCAAACACTGTTTTACCTAATTCTTCGTAGGAAGTCAACTTAACCTCCGAGCCCTTACTATCAAGAAGTGTACTGCCCTTTGGTGCATAAATACGAAGCCAATCTCTCTGGATAGCATTGAGACATAGTCCTCCTCTTTCTAAGTTACAATCTGATGGTGCAAAAGGATTTTTGTAAGTAATCGTGACAGTCTTTACGATACTGCCATCACTTTGTACTTGGTAATTAGAATCCACCGCTTCACTTAAGAAAAGGTTGGACTTAGCACCACCAAAATTGGTGTCATTGACGTGCAGATAATCTCCATCAAATGTTTGGATACGTCCTGCTGCATTCAACGCTTCAAGACCACTTTGTGCATCTGGATTGGATATATCAAAGAGAATGTGCTTTTGATTAATTTCAGCTATCATTGTCTGGAACAATGGACCCCAATATTGCTTTGGAGAGGAAGAGAATGCTTTTTGCATAATTGCATACATCAAGTCTCCAACAATACCTTTTCTATTAGCCTTTACATAATTTACTGGCTGATCTGCAAATACTTCCATTTGATAAATAACATCTGGACATTTACATTGTGGATTTTCTTTTGTGGTGAATGTTGTTCCATCTGCTTGGATATCACCTAAGATATTCATTGCAGCAACCAAGGTATGCGTATCGACTGCTATAATGCCATCAACAGGCTCATAACCACCAGCTCTCTTGTAAAGCTTATTGAAGTCATTCATAGAGGCAACAAAGTCAGGAGACAAATTTGTATCTCTCAAATTCCATTCTGGAACTTTTGGTAAATAGAGAGCGATTGGTCGTGGAGCTGTTGGCTTGTTACTGATTGTGCCGTCAAGAGTATAAATATCATTGGATGTGTCTACTTTAATAACCCCATGCTCAAGTCGGAAAATTGCATACGCAGTAATAAATCCTCCTGTTGGACGAAGCTCTGCATTATTCTGGAAGATAACAAGATATTTCTTTGAATCTGGCTCACCTAAGAGTGAGGGCAAAACTTTAATCAATGGCTTTGCTTGTTGAATAAATGCAACACTCTGATCTGTAATAGTCTTTACTTGATTGAGAGTATCATTGATTTTCTTTCCGCCAAAAATAGATGGATAGTGATTGGGATTTACTTGATCTATTTCCTTCCGTGCCAAAACAAGCTGTTGTTCGATATCATCAATTTTGGGAGTCACTTTACTCATGGTTGTGACAGCTGTTTGGATACGCTGTTGGGCTGTACCTCCTACAAAGCTTCCCTGTCCTTTCAGTCCCAAGACATCAGCATATGGTTCAATCGAGGAGACAAGAATATCACCTGCATTCAGGCCATATTCTCCTGCCTTTAGTAGATGTGAAATGTCATTGTAATAAAAATTAATTGGAGGAATAAAACGTAAATAACCCATTGCTCCTAATTTTTGCTCAGTCTTGAGAAGTTCAACTTTCGTTGCAGCTAATTGCTCAGAAGCTATTTGGACATTTTGCTGCTTAAGGCCAGCCATTGCTGCTTTTGCAACTACCGCTGTCTTTTGAGCTTGTCTAGCAACACCAATACCAGGGAGAAGAACACCGAAAACAACAAACAAAACAACTACTGCAAGGATAGAAGCAATAATAATATTCTTTCGAGATGTAAGATTAAATTTTTTTCTTAATTTTGTCACAGGTTTTGATGCAAGAATATTATTATTTGATGGCGCAGCATTATTTTCAAGACTAATTTTTTGGAAACCATCCATACATTCTATAATAACCAACAGAAAAGGCCTCTGTCAAATAGCGAATTAGAGTGCACCTTTGCCCGATATCATTGCCCAAGGAGTCTTTGCAATAATGTACAAATCGTAGATAATAGATCGCTTTTTTACATAATGTGCATCCATCTCAATTCGTTTATCAAAGTTAATTTCAGACCGACCTGAAACTTGCCACTGACCAGTTAGACCAGGACGAATAGAGAGCACAACTTTTACAGAATCTTTGGTATAAGGATATTTTTTCTGTTGTTCACGTAGTTCATCAGGATAATATGCACGTGGTCCAACAAGACTCATATCACCCATAAGAATATTCAAAAATTGTGGTAACTCATCTAAAGAATACTTGCGGATAAATCGCCCGACTGAGGTGACTCTCGGATCGTTTTTTAATTTATAACTGCCTTTTTTGTATTCTTCCAAAAGTGTGGAAAATTTTGGATTTTCCCTCAGAATTTCATGTGCATTTTGTACCATAGAACGGAATTTAAACATTTTAAATAATTTCCCATTTTTCCCAACTCTCTCTGGTGTATCAGCTAAAATTGGACCTGGCGTATCAATCTTAATCATAAGGCTTACTAGTAAGATAATAGGAGAAAAAATAATAAGAAGTATCAATGCGGAGATAACGTCAATAATTCTCTTGCAGCCTTCATAAAACAAACTTTTTTTGATTTCTGTATATGGCATATTATGCAAGGTGTTCGTGCTCAGTACCAGTCAGCTTCTCAACAAATTTCTTGATTTTTGGCACTGAATCTTTTGGACAAATAAGCACAACATCTTTTGTATTCACCACAATCATTTTATCTAAGTCTATTCCTACAACAAGTTGATCAGTAAAATTGTAGACAAGACTATCAACCGAATCCTCAACTGCTACTTCTCCTTTGGTAACATTAGCCAAATCTTCTTCTGATAATGCTTCTTTGAGTGCTTCCCAAGCACCAATATCACTCCATCCCAAATCAACTGAAATAACACAGGCTGAGGAAGGATTCATTTTTTCCAGCACAGCATTATCAAAAGAAATTTTTTCAATTGTTGGATATATCTCCTTGAGAACTTTTTCATAGTCTGGCGTTTCGTATGCATTATGTATCTCTTCAAGCTTCATAACTAATTCTTTTGGAGCAAATTCATGGAAAAGTTTCCATAAAAATCGAGGTGTTGTGACAAAGTAGCCTAAATTCCATGAATGATGTCCATCTGCCACCCATTTTTCAGCAGTGGAAAGATGTGGTCTATATTCAAATCCCTTAAACTCATGAATAGGTAATTTATCAACAATTTCAATCTCGTCACCAAATTCAATATACCCAAGATTTTGATTGGGAAATCGAGGCTTTTGCCCAACAAAGACAATTCTCTCACCATTTTCTCTGACAATTTTCTCAGCAGCTTTCAAGACATCTCTGAAAAGGTCTTCTTTTTTAACCAAATGATCGCTTCCCCAAAGAAGTGCAATTGGCTCATCTGGGTCTGTTTTCATAAAAAGAGAAGTAACAAGTCCAACAGCTGGGCCAACATCACGCATTTCAGGTTCAACGAGGAGATTGGAGTGAGGAAGTTGTGGTAATTGTTCTTTTACATTCTCTGCATAATGAATACCTGTTGAGATGTAAATATCTTCCCAGGTAAATGTTGGAAATAATTTGCCAACAGCAATTTGCAGCATTGTTTTATCTCCAATAATTTTTCCAAATTGTTTTGGTGCATTTTTTCTAGAAAGTGGCCACAATCTGCTACCAACTCCGCCGGCAAATAAAACAATCTTCATAGTATTTTTTTAAGAAAAGACCGTAAATCCTTTTCAAATTGCTCTTTTCCGAATTGCTTTGCATGTTGTAAGCAATACGGTGTATACATGCTTTCTGTCTTACCTATTTCAATTTTCTTACTTTTTATAAGCATTTGCAACTTATCACCTAAGGCACTGCTTGTTTGAGGAAAGAAGAATTCACCAGTTTTCCCCGCTTCAACAGTCTCAAGTGCTCCCCCTCCTGCAAATGCAATAACTGGCTTGCCAAATTGATGTGCCTCTAAAACAGTAAGTCCCAGGTCTTCAATTCCTGGGAATATTGTGGCACAACAACCATTATAATACCGTACAACTTCTTCATCAGTCAAGCTCCCTAAAAATTCCACCGTAGGTCCAGCAATTGATTTCAAATAAGAAAGTTGAGATCCAGTTCCAATAATCTTCAGCGGTAAATTGTAAGTAGAACATGCTTTTACTGCAAGATCAATTTTTTTATATGGAACAAGGCGTGAAACAATGAGAAAATACCCCACTTCCTTTGGCTTCTCTTTATGGTTTAGTGAAATTGTAGTTGCTGGATAGATAACAGTCGAATCCTTTTTATAATACTCTTTTATTCTTTTTTTCACTTCTTGAGAAATGGCAATATAGGTATCAGGCCGTTTGGAAGCTATTTTGTCCCACAAGCGCAGATAAGAAATGAGAGGAAACGAGAGTATTTTTAGAAAAATATTTTGAAAATAATCCTGATATCCACTCCAAAGATATCGTGTTGGTGTGAGGCAGACACACACGTGCTTGGTCTGAGGCTTAGTAATAATTCCTTTTGCAGCTTCACTTGTGATAGAGATAACAAGCTCATACTCATCAAAGGAAAAGCTTTCAAAAACTATTGGCATCCATGATGCATACCATTCATGATTATTCTGAGCAAATGGGAAATATTGAAGGAATGATGGCCTCACATCAAACACACGAGCCCACGGTGCACGCACCGCATCATACACTGATGTATATAAGGGTGCATCAGGGAACATTTCATGAAGAGCAAGAAGCACTCTTTCAGCCCCTCCCCATTTATTAACTCTGTCGTAAACCAATGCTACTTTCATAAACAGCAACTGTCTCCTCGGCCATTTTCTTCCAAGAGAATACCTCAATTCTCTTTTTTCCATCTTCTTTTTTTTGAGAAATACTTGTTATTTTCCTGGTGTAAACATCTTCCAAAATATTGGTAAGAGCATTCGTGTCAAATGGATTAAAAAAGAGAGCATCATCCTGACATATCTCATGGAATGCTGGGATATCCGAAGCAACGACAAGACAACCTTCACCCATCGCCTCAAGTGGAGTTAGGCCAAATCCTTCCATAAAGGAAGGTGCAACTAGCGCAAGTGCATGTTGGTAATATGCAGAGAGCATTTTGTCATCGACATGTCCTGTGAGAAGAATAGCCTTGTCTAGCCCTTTCTTATGAATTCTTTCCTTGAGTCTTCGATAAAAATAATCTTCTTTACCCACCATGACCAGTTTTATATCTTTGCCTTTACCATTAAAAAACAGCTCAAATGCATCTACTAACCTCTCTAAATTCTTGTGAGGATAGGCATTCCCAACATAGAGGAAATAAGGACTATCTACCGGATTTTTTGTTTGTGAAGACTGCAACAAATCTTTATCTACTCCTTCATAAGTCACAGCGATTTTTTCTTTTGGAATTTTCAGATTTTTTATTATTTCTTCTTGAGTTGTGTATGATACCGTAATTACTTTTTTTGCTTTCTTCGCTGCTTGAGAAATGATGTGTTTGTAGCCATTATGCTTGAGCCAATAGACAAACGATGGCAGTGTCGAGGCTTTACCTGTTGGATAATGATGCAAAATTACATCATGAATTGTCACTACAAAAGGCAAAGAATATGAAATTGGGACTGAGAAATAAGGAAAGTGCATAACATCAAGTTTCTC
>PRDT01000043.1 GCA_003173995.1 Candidatus Levyibacteriota bacterium
GTAATCACCCTTTTCCACATTACATTTTCCAAAATATGCTTTCTCAATACTAAAACATGACTTTGAAAGTCGATTTGATCCTCCACTGGTAATGTATTGCATTGGATCAATTGCATTATAGAAAAGATAAAAGATATAACCTTGCTCGATATCATTGGCAAATACTACCTTTTTATGAGTATCCCTTCCATATAGTACTGCTTGCTCATATCCATATTGCCAATATCTATCATAATCTGTATTGGTATGAAGGAAGTATTGGTCAATATAGAGAAGTACATTTCCAAAATAGAGAATTCCAATAACTAGAAAGATAACTACCCTTACATTCTTTTTTGAGATAATTTTTGCCAGTTGTATAAAAGCACATGCTTCAAGGATTTGCCATATTGGTAACATAATCAGTGCTCTTTCTGCATTTGGTGCACCTGTTACGAGTGCTCCTGATATTGGGGCCAAGAACAGCCAGTATCCCAAAAAGATAGCAATCATTCTCTCATTGTTAAAAAGGAAATAAATACCCATAAGAATAAAAGGTAAAGAGATGATGTACAAAAGACCAAAATCGGGAGCGTGATGACGAGCTAAGTCCCCTTGTATAAATAACCAATTGAGATTAAAGTGAGACAAATAGTTTTCAATGAATGTATTCGCATAGATAAGTCTTCTGTTATGTGCTATAGCGAATACTTTATCATTATTTTGCTGATCTTGTATTTGTTCTGTTAGTGAATGCTTCAAAAGTTGAGTCTGTTGAGATGTAAACAAAACACTTTTTCCACGAGCTGTTGTTCTTGAGTCAATAAGCCAAAAAGTATTGAGAAAAAGAAAAACAATACTAAAAATTATAAGAAGAGACTTTTTCTTGAAAAATACATTTTTCCCATAAATAAGTAATCCAGCAACAAAAAGTGGAGTAAAAAGTTTTTCACTATGATATGTATAAGCACTTATAGCTAGAAACGCTGCAGAGAGAATAAATATCCATACTTTTTTCTTTCTCAAACCTAGAAGGAATAACCACACGCCTACCAAAACAAAAAATAATCCAAGTGTTGATTCAAATGCTACTCTACTAAACTGGATTGACCATGGAGAAATGGCAAAAAATAACATAGACAGAACGGCTAACTGAATCGCATATTTCTTTTTCTGAAATAATTCATAAATTAAGAGAAATACGAATAGGATACTTAATGATCCAAAAAAAGCAGACGGGAATCGTACAGAAAACGCATTTAATCCAAATAGTTTTATGGGTAAAACCTCTGAGTAAACGTATACTGGCTGCTTAAAGTCGCCAAATGCTTTAAATGAAAGAGGGTAAGAAATACCATATTCATCCTTCCCTGTCTGCAGAATTGTGTATGCATTATATCCCCATGAAACCTCATCCCAATCAAGTGAATTTGGTATTTTTCCTAATTGATAAAATCTCAAAAAAGTTCCAAATAAAAAAATACTGACAAAAAGAATAATAAATATTATTTTTCTCATATATTACTTGCAATAACAAAATCCGGTGTTCCATCTAAAAAATTGATAGTCTTCTTTATATGTAATGTCGATGGAATTTGTTTGGGATCACCAACATACAATACTTTTTTCCTTTTATCGCTTTCTTGAATTAATTGATTCCTGAATTCATACTTACCTATTCCTGAAACATTATAAAAACCAAAAACGTCTCGTGTTACCTTACCTTCTTTCCAATATGCTTGAGGTGATACATTTCCATAAAAGAGTACATAAATATAAGGCCTACCATATGTATCTGTAAAAGCAATAGTATCATAATTATTTTTAACACTCTCAGCATAAGTAACTGCTTCTTTATACCCATACTGCCAATCATACGAATAAATCTTAGGAAAATGATTGTAATAGTTATGCTGAAAAATAAAAAATGTAATTCCAACAAAACAGATAAACAAAACATATATTGTCCTTCTTATATATTTTTTAAGATGAGTAGCTAAAGAAAGTAATGTTACTGTTCCTAGAGCAATAAGTAATTCGTACGTTGGTATAAAAGTCTCACTTCGTAAAGCATGAGGTGTCTCTCTTGCAGTTGCCGCTGCAACTGGAGCTAAAACAAACCATATCGCAATAAATATACTTTCTTTTTTCTTCCATCGTGCAAGAGTATAAATACCAATAAGCAAAAGGGGTAATTCCAAAAGATAAAGTTCGCCGCTATCTTGTGACGAAAATCTAGGATTAATATCTCCAGTGAAAAAAAGATATTGTGGGTTAAAGAAATCAAAATAATGTTTAAGATAAGATTCTGCAAAAAGCACACGCCTATTATGAAGGATTTTTGCCAAAGGACTATTATTCTCCTCTGCAATCCAGTTATTTGATTTGACTACAATACTAGAGTCACTAAAAATATTTACTTCATTAAATCGTAATTTACTCTCAGGCGATTTAAGATAACTCAACATAGGAAGCATTAAAATAAAACCAACTAGTAAACTAAAAGCTACTATTTTTAATCTTTCCTTTTTTATAAGGTCTTTCCAATAAAGGATTACTAGTGTCATTCCAATAAGTGGAATAAATATTCTATGAGCATTAAAAGCATAGAATCCTATGACTAATGATATTATGGAAAATGGCATCAACCAAAAATTTTTTCTTTTTGAAAGAAAAAATAGATATATTGCTAAGACAGTAAAAAATGTTGCAATATTGGCCTCATACGCTGCACGCGATAGTTGAATATGCCATGGAGATATTGCAAGGAGAAATGCAGTAAAAAGAGCGATATCATTTCTTTTTTTATGTGAATAAAATAATTCAAAAGCTAATAAAAATGCCACCAAAACTGTCAAAGTACCAAAAAATGCAGAAGGAGCTCTTACACCAAATGTTGTCTTACCAAAAATAGTCAAAAATGGAACATCTACATATATATAAACTGGCGCTTTATAATCTCCAAACGCTTGAAATCTTGCTAATGGTAAAAATTCATTGTGTTCGTCTTTTCCTGTAGTAAGGATCGAATACGAGTTATATCCTTGAGAGACTTCATCCCAATACATGCTGGGAGGAGTCTTATCTAATTGCCAAAATCTTAAAATCCCTGCTAAAAATAAAACACCAAAAAGAATTAATCTAATTTTTTTCATATATATTCCATATTATCCGTAATGGTTCTAAGGAATCAACAATAGTTTTATCAGTATTTTCTTTTGTCAAACATGATGCGTTGACTATGAATATAGAGTTTTTTGGCATCATTGTCTTTAAATTATCTGAAGAGGGCGGACAATCATCATCAAATGTGATTCCTCCTAATTGTTTGAGTCCTTTCCTCTCCCAAGCGTTTTTAAATTGGCCGGGATCCGCTTTGCTAAACATTGCATATTGTAAAAGCGTTTTATTATTTGCACTAAATACTTTTATTGTTTGGTATTTTACTTTATTTGAAATAATATATTCAGATACTTGCCTGTTACTTTTGTTCCAGAATTCCCCTCCATATGTGCTAAATGCAAAAGCATACTGGTAAAGAAATCTTGTGAAGCAGAAAATATATACGATGACAATGAAACCAATAAAAATATTTGTATAAAACTTATTTTTAAATGATGCTATTAGTGAATAGATACCAACTCCAACAATAATTGATAAAAATGGCAACATCATTATCGTTCGAATAATATATGTCCTGGTTGAGGCAAATGCCGCTGGAAGTGGTGCTATAAAAAGAGATCCTAGTACAAAAGCTTGTAATGAAATATTCTTATTTCGAAGAATAAAATAAATGCCTATTAAAAGTAGAGGAAGATCAATCATATACATTACTCCACCAAGAAAATATCCATATCCTGTCACAGACCCTATATCACCATTAATAAACAGGTATTGTGGAGAGAATGCACCAAGATACTGGTCTAGTACAGTAATACCAAGTTGTATCGGCTTATTGCTATATATGCTTTTTGCTACTGAAGGAGCAGAATTTTTTTCTCTTTGATAGCTAACTGTTTTGATTATAGGGGTCATTGATTTTACATCTGACCAAATAAGTTCATTTTGTCTTGTTATTCCTTGTACTCGAATAAGCAGTATAAAAGATGCCAGTGTAATGAAGTAAAATAGCATCACTCCAATTATTTCTAATCTCTTTTTACGCAATTCTTTAAAATAAAGAATTAAGAGGAAGGGTATTATAAAAAGGAAAAATACTTTTGTTGCATGATAGCTGTAAAAGGCCAACAAAAATGCCGGTAAAGACCATAAAATATTTGTTTTTTTAATTCCAATTATAAAAAGATATATTCCTAAAAGAAAAAAGAATAATGCAGATACTCCATCCCATGTACTTCGTGTAAGAAGTAAATGCCAGGGAGAAAGCGATAATACTAAGCCTGAAATAAAGGCAGTAGTTTCATTTTGTAAGACTTTCTTTGCTAATAAATATACAAGAATAATACTTCCAACACCTAGTAAAGCAAACGGCAGTCTCCCTGAGAAAGGAGAAAGTCCCAATATTCCAACAAATGGTGCAGTAATGTAGACTGGAACAGGTGATAAAGAGCTATCTACATTGAATGATAAGGGAAGAAAATTCCCATGAATATCATGCCCCCCTGTTTGCCATACAGTATATGCACTATATATATAACTTACTTCATCATTTGCCATTCCATAAGGGATATTGCCAAGCTGCCACAAACGAAGAATCGAAGAAATAATTATAAGAATAATTAAAAATATTTTGTTTCTCATAAAGCAACTATTCTAAAAGCAATTTTACCATCTGGAAATTTTATATCATCTACATCTTTAATAGATGCAGGTATTTCATTTGGTCCGGCAACAATAATCGTTTTTTTCCTTTGACTATCTTTATTCCAATCAATATTTCTAAATTCATATTTTCCTATTACTCGATACATCCTATCTAAATGGCCTGTCTTATTAATATTCCAATGCTTTTGATACCAAGAAGGATCTACTTTATTAAAAAAGAGATAATAAATATATGGCTGGTCATAATGATAAGTAAAAATAATCTTGTCATTATTTTTTTCTAATTCACTTACTTTCGCATATGCTTCTTTATATCCATATTGCCAAAATACTGCAAATACTCTTGGTGTAACAATATAATATTGGTAGATATAAAAAATAAAGTTGGTAAGAAGTAAAGTAACAATTATTATTGTTATTCCATATTTGAGAAATATATTCTTTTTCTGCCAAAGATACCATAGAGAACTAAGAAATCCCAAAGAAATTAAGATTTGCAAGAAAGGGAGCATGCCAATAGCTCGAACTGGATGAGGAGTCCCCGTTGTAATTGATGCAGGTAAGGGAGCAAGTAAAATAAAAATGATAATAAGGAATAATCTTTTATCTTTTAAAAGAAAAAGAGTTAACAGACCTATGAAAAGCATTGGTAAATCCCATAGATATAACATTCCCATATTGGTAACGTGATGTTGTCGTCCCCCATCTCCTTCAATAAAAAGAAAGTCAGGACTAAAATGATCAAAATATCCTTTTATAATTGCAGCTGTATAGACAATCCTTCTATTATTCATAACTTCTCCCATCATATTATGTTCTGCTCTGCTCTTTTCTAGATTGGTAATTGAAGGCTGTAAAAATTCACTATTACCAAAAATTGTTACCATTGAAAGTCTTGCTTGAGAGCCAGCAGTTGGTACAAAAAATGTCTGGAAGATGGGAAAACAGAGTGCTGCAATAATAAAGAGTGAAATAATTACTGAGAATTTCTTATTGAGTAAGTCTTTCCAAAAGAAAAAACCTAATACAAAAAATGCTATAGGCACAACGAGTCGAAAACTATGATATGAATACATGCACAAAACAAAAAAAGGAACAGAAATAAAAAGAAACCATCTTTTATCAAGTCCTTTTAAAAAGAAATAGAGTGCAAAGCACAAAAAACATACACCGAGATTTCCTTCAAAAGCAGCACGTGAGAATTGAATATGCCATGGGGAAATGGCAAGAAAGAATGCTGATGCTAATGGCATATACTCCTTTAGTTTCCCACTCATTCCTTTTCCTGATAACTTGCTTACTAATCCCTTTACAAATAAATAAACTCCCAGTATTGCCATAACGCCAAAGACAGCAGCGGGCAGACGTACAGCAAAACTTGTCAAGCCGAAAAGAGCAACTGAAGGAATAGTGAGATAAGTATAGACAGGTGGTTTGTAATCATCAAATGAGCGTATTTCTAGAGGTAATTTGTTACCATACTCATCAGCTCCTGTATGGAAAAGAGAATATGCATTGTATCCCATGCTTGCTTCATCCCAATCAAGACTTGTTGGATTAGCACCCAGTAAATAAAACCTTAAAATTATCGAGATCAAAATAATCCCTAAAAAAATAATCAATTCCTTTTTGTGCAACAGTGCGTATAAATAATGTTTCATTTTGTTTCTGCAACAATAAAGACTAATTCATTATTGTGATTATATATTCTCGTTAATTCATGCAAGTTATTCTTTTGTGTTGCGTACTCTTCAGGAGACAATGCAACAAGTAATTTATTTGCATGGGCCCATTTTTTCAGATCTACATTCCCTAATTCATATTCACCTTTCCCCCACTTTACCCCCCCAAAAAGATACTTATCAAATCCATGCTCTGTGCCGGTTTTTTGATATTTTGCTGGATCGTAATTTTTGTAATACAAAACATAAATATATGGTTTCCAATAGTGTCCTGAGACGACAATCTTTTCATAGTGCTGCTCTCTAGGAAAAATATATCTGAATAGTTGTTTATACCCGTCTGCCCACTCTGCACTTGTTGCTCTTGCTGAATATCCATAATAATTATTTAGATACAAAGCAAAAAATAGAATAATAACAGCGCTTGTTGTTATTACATAAATAGTTTTCCACTTTTTCTTTAAGATAAAAAACACTACAAAAATACCAATAGCACTTACTAATTGCGGCATTGGAAGGATATTAAGTCCTCTTAGCGCATGAGGATTAGGAACAGACAATGCTGCAGGGATAGGAGCAAGTAAAATCCAAGATAATAGAATATATTTTGTGGGAGGAGGGATATATTTTATCAAGAAAAAAAGGCCAATGAAAATGAATGGTATTTCCCACAGATAGAGCATACCCATATTCCGTGGTCCATGTCTGCCATTATAAATATCTCCTCTAAAAAAGAGAAAATCGGGACTAAATTGTGAAAGATAATTTCCGACTATTATTTCAATATCAGCAATTCTCCTGTTATAAATGATTTTACTGAAGAAGGTATTCCCAGCTTTCTGGTTAAGAAGTGACAATTTTATTTTTAAATCTTCGTCGTTATTAAAAACGCTTACTTGATTTGATCGAATAAGACCATTACTTGTTGTTATTATCTTATACATTGGGGCAGCCAAAATAACAAAAAAGATAAGAAATAAACCTATTTTTCCCTTGAGTTGCAGCACATCTTTCCAAAAAATTATGAGCAATGCCATCAGAATACAAGGGGTAAATAAAACTACACTTCTATAAAAATAAACAGATACAGCGAATACTATTGCACTGAGTATAAAAAATATGAGTTTTTTTGCCCTGATTGCATGAAGAAAGAGAGTAATGGCACTCATGACAAAAAACATCCCACCATTCGCTTCAAATTCAGCTCGAGAAAACTGAATTGCCCA
>PRDT01000071.1 GCA_003173995.1 Candidatus Levyibacteriota bacterium
GAGATTATAACAAATACCTTAAGGAGTTATTTATCTTGAACTAATCCCCCGACTGCATGGTGGAAGAAGACTAATTCGTCTTTATAGAAAATTTCTTGGTAGCCTGAGAAAGTTGTAATACCACCTTTTTGTTCATAGGTGTGCTTCCAGTCTCCATCTTGGAAAAAGCGTGGACCTCTTATCGAGAACTCTCCTTCTTCTCGTGCACTCAATGCTTTCTTAAGAAAAGCAAAACACTCATCAGAAAGACTTTCCTTTCCTTCCACCATTCCACCACCATACAAGCAATTCCATATTGGCTTATTTTTGTATCTCACAAGTTCTGTCCCCCAGGATCTAATATAACCAGTATATGAATCACGGTAAGAAAAATCTCCTTCTTGATAGGTAAGCTCGTTAAATCCTGCTCTTTCTGTAACTTGCTCGTATGCTCCGTCTCCTGCGTAGGTTGCTTTTCCTGCTCTATCTAAAAATGATTTGAGTTGGTCTAAAGAAAATTGCATATTATTTTGCTAAGAGTTTCTTACCTTGTATATAGAGCCAGGTTATGAGAAGACTGGCAAGAAGAAAAAGAATAAGTGCGCCAAAGTCGTCTCCTGCATCTTCTTTATCTTTGAATTCAATGACAAGTCCCATCACTTTGGTCGCAAAGGCAAGCCAAACAAGAATTACTGGGACAATAGAATGAGTGAATCTATTTTTCCCTTTCAAATACCATCCGACAGCAAAAGCACCAATAAGAAAAAGAACAGCTTCATCTATTTTATATGCATGCTCACTTTCAAGAAAAAGCTCGGGAAGAAATGCAAGACCAGAAAGACCTAATATACCTGTTGCTAAAAGATTATTCCCACGCTGCCATGCTTCTGTAACTGTCATTACCTCTACAGTAGAAAAAAGAAACCATCTTGTCAATATAAACTATGCTACTTTTGCTATACTACACGCATGTTATCGTTACCAGAAAGTATTGAGACAGCGATTAACGACGTTTTGTCTACCTATCCGCAAAATGAATTGCTCAAACGTTCGAAAAGTATTCATGAGCGCTATATGGAGAGAGAAAAAGATGGCGAACATTTCTTGCATGATAGAGGCGACATTATGGCCTATCTTGCTATGAGGGTCCCTGCTACCTACGCACAAATTATGGGAGCACTTACCCAAATACAAGAAGTTATGCCTTCTTTTCAACCCAAGTCACTTCTTGATATTGGCAGTGGCCCTGGCACAGCAACGTGGGCAGCACAATCTATTTTTCCTTCTCTCAAGCATGCAACACTTGTTGATAGAGAAAAGCAATTTTTATATTTTGGCCAGGAGATTATGCAGAAAGCACAAATTCCTCTTGCCACTTCATGGGAGAGAAGTGATATCCGAACTTTTAGTGGCACAAATTATGATCTTATTCTTGTCGCAAATGTCTTAAATGAGCTTTCTTCACATGACGTTACAGAGCTTCTCCAATACTTAACTGCGCGATGTACTGGCATCATGGTAGTTATAGAACCGGGAACTCCTAATGGATTTGCTATTGTCCAAAAAGCCACAATGGCCTCTTCACTTAATATTATTGCTCCATACATAAATAGCAAAGTTACTAAAAGTAATGACTATTGGATCCATTTTCCAGAGCGTTTTACTCGCCCAGAATTTCAAAAAAGAATTAGACAACATATGAGAGATGACAGTCTTAGCGCATCTGACTGGGAAGAAGCAAAATATAGTTATGTTGCCATGAGTAAACTTCCAATAGAAAAATCTTTTTACGGCAGGTGTGTTGGAAAAGTTGAGAAGCAAAAAGGACTAGTGAAAGTTCCTTTATTAACTGAAAATGGAATAGAGACAGTGACTGTGCTCAAGAGAAACAAACAAGCCTACAACTTCGCCAAAGAAGTCAGATGGGGAGACATAATGGAGAAGAAAAATTTATTTTTTTAATCGAAATGCTGTTATATTTTTAGCTTTCTCATTCGGATATGCCCACGCCTTCTCAAATATTTCAAAACTTACAATTTTCCTTTCTTCTGAAGGCAACCCTGGGTCATTAAGAATAAAGTTTTTGTCATCAACACCTGTTATAACGACGGAATGCCCTTCATATCCTACTTCATTATGTAATGGTTTTGCATTAACATTACATATAACGAGATATCCCGCATTCAGAAAGTTTTTAATATCTTCTCCTGTAGGTATTTTACAATCAACCTTTGTTTGAGTAAGTAACGTTTTTGATTGAAAAATACCTTGTTGCATACTCGCATGAGCATCTTGTTCTTTTGCAACTTCATCTCCATATTCATTTTTAATATAACCAAGCCCCTCTTTAATAAATCGTTTATAATCAAACGGATCTATGACTATAACTTCTACACCCTTCTTTTCAAGATAAATCCAACCTGCCATTGGCCATGTCCATAAATTTTCTAATTTTTCTGTTACTTTATCAAGTTGCTCCCATGAGTATTCTTCATTTGGGAAAAAATACTTTAAAACCATTCGTAAGGCTGCCTGATAACAATGTGTATTATCTGAAGTGTTGGAGTAAAATGGGACTTGATAATCTATTACCATGAACGAATTATATCAGACCTGAAATAAATTCCGTAAAAAAGGTAAAGGAGCTTATTCAACGCGGCCGGTGAAGGTACTCTTAGCAAGGAGGGCTTGCACAATATTTTGTGGAACTTCTTCGTAGTGACTTGGCTCCATGTAATAAGAAGCACGTCCTTGTGACATACTTCGAAGTTGGGTTGCATATCCTGAAAGTTCTGCAAGTGGCACCATTGCTTTTACAATAGTTGCACGACTTCGCTCTTCTGTTCCAAGAATTTGTGCTCGCTTACTTGAAAGGTCACCAATAACATCTCCCATGTATTCACTTGGAGTGGTTACTTCAACCTTCATGACTGGTTCAAGAAGAGTTGTATCTGCTTTTTTAGAACCTGCTTGGAAAGCCATAGATGCTGCAATCTTAAATGCCACATCAGAAGAATCAACATCGTGGTAAGATCCATCATAAAGTGTGACTTTTACATCAACAATTGGATATCCAAGAAGTACGCCATTTTCCCATGTTTCCTTGACGCCCTTTTCAACAGAGATAATAAATTCTTGTGGGATTGCTCCTCCCTTGATAGCATTAACAAATTCATTTCCTTCTCCTCGAGGCTTTGGTTCGAGTCTAAGCCAGCAGTGACCGTATTGTCCACGACCTCCGGACTGTCGAATGTATTTTCCTTCACCTTGTGCTTCGGTCTTGATAGTTTCTTTGTATGCAACTTGAGGAGCACCAACATTTGCCAACACGCCAAATTCTCGTTTCATTCTGTCAACCATAACTTCAAGCTGAAGTTCTCCAATACCTGAAATAATGGTTTGGTTGGTCTCATGATTGGTCTTAACAGTAAAGGTTGGATCTTCTTCAGTAAGACGCTTTAATGCAAGACCAAGCTTTTCTTGATCTGCTTTTGTTTGAGGCTCGATAGCAAGAGAAATAACTGGTTCTGGGAAAGTAATTTTTTCCAAAACAATTGGTGACTTTTCATCACACAAAGTATCTCCTGTAATAGTATCTTTCAGACCAACAAGTGCAACGATTTCTCCTGCAAATGCTTCCTTAATTTCTTCTCGGGTGTTAGCATGCATTAAAAGAATACGACCAACACGCTCTGTTACCCCCTTGGTACTATTATAGATATAACTTCCAGCAGTAATTGTTCCGGAATAAACACGGAAGTATGTCAATTTTCCAACGTGTGGATCAATTTGAATTTTGAAAGCAAGACCACAAAGTGCTTCTTCAGGGACTAATTTTCTTTCTACTGGTTCACTTGTCTTTGGATTTTCTCCTTTAACCTTACCCAAATCAACTGGAGATGGAAGATATGAAACAACTGCATCAAGAAGTGGTTGTACACCTTTATTTCGAAGAGAAGTACCAGCATAAATTGGTACTAATTTGTAAGCAATAACAGCTGCTCGAAGTGCTTTCTGTAATTCTTCAACTGTAATTTCTTCTCCACCCAAGTATCTCTCCAAAAGTGCATCATCAGTCTCTGCAATCTTTTCAACTAATTTTTGTCGATATTCTTCAACTTGTGCCTTCATGTCTTCTGGAATATCATCATTTTCATCAAAAGATGCGCCCAAATCATCAGAGTGCCATCTCAAAGCTTTTCGAGAAAGAAGATCAACATTACCAACATACGTATTTTCTGCACCAATTGGTAAGACCATGATAGCTGGATTTGCACCAAGTCTATCTTCGATAGATTTCACTGTTGCTAAGAAGTCAGCACCAAGCTTATCCATTTTATTAACAAAACAAATACGTGGAACTTTGTACTTATCTGCTTGTCTCCAAACAGTTTCTGACTGTGACTGAACACCTTCTTCAGCATCAAGGACAGTAATACCGCCATCCAAAACACGAAGTGAACGCTCTACTTCAGCGGTAAAGTCAACGTGTCCAGGAGTATCAATAATGTTAATTCTGTAGTCTTTCCAGAATGCAGTGGTAGCAGCAGATACAATAGTAATACCTCGCTCTTTTTCTTGCTCCATCCAGTCCATTTGTGTATTTCCCTCATCAATATCTCCAATTTTGTAGGTTCGGCCGGTGTAGTAAAGAATACGCTCGGTAGTGGTGGTCTTGCCTGCGTCAATGTGAGCGATAATACCGATATTTCGGATCTTATCTAACTCTGCGTGTCGATTCATTGTTGCGTCTTGTGCCATAGAAAAATAAAAAGTCCCGTTTGGGATGAAACTAGTATACCATATTTATCAGGCGTTATCTACAACTATTTCAGACTATTTGCATTCCAAATTTTAATTATCTATACTTGTGAAAATGGCAAATGCAACAGTAACATGTACAAAATGTAGCAAGCAATTTCTGGTATTAGACCAAGAGCAGCAATTCCTCCAGGAAAAAGGACTTCCTCTCCCAACAATGTGCCCATCATGCCGCCAGACAAGAAGACTTATGCTTCGTGGTGGACGTGTACTTTTTAAGACAAAATGTCAAAAGTGTGGAAATGAAATTGTTGTCGCCTACGATCCAGCAACAGTTACCAATCCAATTTTCTGTAAAGAAGATTATGAAAAATACTTTCAAGAAAATGATCCGATTATTTCCGATCCACTTCCTGAAAATTAATCATGAAATCAGCAAGTTTTTTTACTGAATTACAAAGACTTCTTCAAAAATATCCGAAAGTTCCTTCAACAATTATAAATTCTGAAAATTCTGATTATGGAAATAAAATTTTTCATTCAAAAAATATGATGTTTTGCTTTGATGATGCAAATTGTAATGATGGAATATATGTTTATGATTCGTATATGTCTCCCAGTTGTCATGATTGTGACTACTGTGTTGAGACAGAACTCTGCTATGAGTGTGTCGATGCATATAAATGCTATAACAGCAATTATCTAGAAAATTGTGGCAGTACAAGAGACTCATCTTACTCTTATAACTGTATTAATTGTCATGATGTCTTTGGTTGTGTTAATTTACAAAATAAATCATTTTGTATTTTTAATAGACAATTAACCGAGCAGGAGTACAGACAGAAAATAGAACTCTACAAAAAATGGCCATCTGAAAAAGTATTAGCAGAAGTTGAAAATCTCAAACAGCGCTATCCTCTTACTCAAACAAATGAAGCCCACAATCAAAATTCTCCCTATGGAAATTATGTCTATTTCTCAAAGAATTGTTATATGTCTTTTGATGCAGGACATAATGAGGATAGTGCATATTTATACGATAGTTTTTATAACAAAACGTGTTATGACACAACGTATGCTGCACAAAACAATCAAGTCAGTTATGAAATCGTTGATAGTGGCACTCTGTTTAATTGTAATTATGCTGTATTTTCCAACAATTGCCATGATAGCTCATATATTTTCAATTGCCAAAATGTGAAAGATTGCATTGGTTGTGTGGCATTAGTCAATAAACAATACTGTATTTTGAATAGACAGTTAACAAAAGAGGAATATGAAAAAGTAAAACAAAGTCTATTTGAAGAATTGAGACAACAACCTACTGGTTGGAATTCCCTTACTTTTACTTCCTAAATAAGAGGCTCTGGAAATGACGAATCATCAATTGCTGATGAAGATTGTGTCCATTGTGCTATTTCATTCTCAACGCTTGTTTTATTTTGTGCGTAGTGAAGACGTGAAGTATCAATAATTTCTTGAGTAAAGTTATTTGTAGGAGCAGGAACATTAAGCGTCATCGCAGAGAATGGTGGAGTTAATTTTCCATCAATAGACATTTTTATATACATTTCCCGGGCATTCAGGTTAATCAAATCCTCTGCTGAGAAAACTGGAGCAAATTCTTGCGAGAGTATTTTCGCGTCTTCTCCACCAATAGCAAATGCTATCATTGTCCCGACATTGCCAAATGCAGTTGCCCTAACGTCTTCTGGAAGTTGCGCAATATATTGATGGGCAATAGTGAGATCCAAATGATATTTTCTTGCCTCAGATAAAATACTTGAGAATGCATCGGTTGCAAAATTTTGGAATTCATCAACATAGAAATAAAAATCTCGCCTCTCTTCCTCTGGCATTTTTGCCCTGGCAAGGGCTGCTTGTTGTATTTTGGTAATAAACATTGAACCGAGAAGTGCAGTATTTTCTTCTCCTAATTTCCCTTTGGATAGGTTGATAATGACAATTTTCCCTTCATGCATAAAATTTTCAAAATTGAGCATATTTTTTCTTTGCCCAACCATATTCCGAATAATTGGATTGGAGATAAATTGTCCTACTTTATTTAAAATAGGGACAATTGCCTCACTTGCAAATTGATTGTCAGATGGAGAAAATTCATTTGTCCAAAATGCTTTTACCACTGGATCTTGAATTTGCTTGATAACTCGTTGTCTAAATGCTGTATCAGAAAGGATACGAGGAATACCAAGAATATTTGAGTCTGGTGTCTCAAGAAGAGCAAGTGTAATGTAGCGAATCAAATGCTCCATGCGAGGATTCCAAGAAGCAGCAAATAATTTCTTAAAGGTAGCTATGAAAAAAGTAGAAAGTTGCTGACGCACTTCATAATCATCAACAGGTGCGAGAGGATTAAACGCAATGGGAAAATTTTTATCTGTTGGTTCAATATAAACAACATCTTTTATTCTCTCTTTTGGCACATATTTCATTATCTCCATTGCCAAATCTCCATGTGGATCAATAAGACAACATCCTTGCCCACCCTGTATATCTGAAAGTAAAAGTAATTCTAGTAATTTACTCTTTCCACTACCTGTTTTTCCCACAACATATAAATGTCTTCTTCTATCAATCCGTTTGAGCCCAAAAATTCTCCCTTCGTTTCTATATGTGGTCTGACCTATGAGAGAGAGACTAGTATCCTGTGGTTCTCCTGTTGGCAAAATATCTGGAGCTGGGGCTTTTTTGGAGCTTGTCTGAACAACATTTGAGATAAGGCTTCCTTCATAAGGGAAATGATAGAGCGTTGCAATTTCAGCTGGAGACCAATAATCCCCATTGCTAAAAATTCGCTTAATAAATTGTTGTGCCAAATCTTTTGGGACAAAAAATTTCTTTCTTTGGAGCTCATTCATATGCCCTTTTACGCTTTTGAGGAGATTGATAATAATTGCCAATTTCTGCTCTGCGATTGCTTTACTTTCAGCAATATAGGCAAGACGCAATTTGCCAACATATAAATCTTGGGCAAATTTCAAATACCCTGATATTTCTTGTTCGCCTTTATGTTTCTTACCAAAGACTTTGTGATATGCCCCCTGCAAACCTCTGTCAAAGAGCTTGGATCCAACTTTTTTAAGCACAAATTGCAAGAAAACTTTCTCACTTTTGTCAGTCTTGGATAAGATAGCGGAGACGAGCTTCAAGAAATTTTCCTCTATATGAGGATATGTTTTAAAAGGATACATACTTGCTCTTTTGAAATCAATCTGTGCAAAAGCAGTAGAAGTATGCGCTTCTGGCATATAGTCTTCTGCCAACTCTACTTCTGCTTCTGGAAATTGTGCATAGAGCTGCGCTTCAATGAGATTTTTTATGTCTTGTGGACTTACAATATAAAACCTAAGAAACTGATCTGTTGAGATCATCTCTAAAGAAAAAGTTGTACCTGTTGGCACAACTCTATGAAGTGCCTTAAGAAATGCCTCCATAGCATCTTCTTTTCTTGTATTGGAAGTTGGTATTTTAACAAATAAGATTACTTTTCCCATGAATACATCAAGTATATAAGACTCTTCATTGTTATTCAATTCAGTGCGTAGACAAAGAGAATTTCCATGCTATAATACCCCCATGGGTAAAGGACTTCTTATCGCAATGGTTGTCGCCGCAGTTGTCTTTGGCGGACTGTATCTTTTTAATAGTCTGACAAAAGGTAAAGGTCCCTATCCAGATCTTTCTCCAAATAACAAAACCCAATCCCAATCTGATTTTAATTCATTGACTCCGTCACCTATGCCGCTTCAGGCAAGAGAGACACCTCAACCAACACCAATGACTCTCACAACACTTCCTCGAATTAGTGCAAAGACAGGGACTATCCATACAGCAAAGGGAGATATTGTTATTGCCTTTTATCCAGATGACGCACCAAAGACAGTTATGAATTTCGCCACACTTTCCAAAGCAGGCTATTACAACGGCCTCACTTTTCATAGGGTCGAACCAGGATTTGTTATTCAAGGTGGAGATCCAAATGGAAATGGTTCAGGAGGACAATCTATTTATGGCCCTACTTTTGAAGACGAGCTGAATGCAAGCGCTTCAAGCTATAAAGCTGGGTATTTAGAAGGTGTCGTCGCAATGGCAAATAGAGGTCCAAATACAAATGGAAGTCAATTTTTCATTATGCTTGCAGATAATGCTTCGTTACCAAAAGCATATACGATCTTTGGAAAAGTCACTTCTGGAATGGATGTTGTGAAGAAAATTGCAGTCGGTGATAAAATGCTTCAGGTTAGTGTTGAGTAGCAATCTGTATATCAATATCCCCAGTTCGATAATTTTTATATCCAAATTGATGTATAGGGCCATAATCATGCATTTTAATAAAAGGCCGTATGTGTGCAAAATGAGTTATCGTATCTTCTGACATACTTGCGGAGGTATCACAAATATAGACATCAGGAGCAAGAGAAAGAAAATTATCTGCTATATGTGCTTCATCTGCTTTACGTAAAACACCTATTCTTCCCTTTGCCTCTACTCTTTGTGCAATATCCCTGACAATATCTGCACGATCTGCAGTTGAGACAGAGTCATTTTCATCTGGTAAAGTTTGTTGAAGATAAAAAATATTTTTTGTTTGACCTTCATATGCAAATGACAGTTTATATCCTCTACTTTGACGTCTTATTCTAACAGTATTAAGATCAATTCCTGTAATTGCCAAACCTGCCAAAACATCTGCAATATTATCATCTGAATCTGTCTTCCCAAATAAACCTTCAAATCCACGTGGAATATAATGATTTAAATGACGTATTGCTGCCTCACTAACTCTGTCTAATGTTTGCTGCATAGCCTGCTGGACATCTCGTCCCCTCGATCCGGCAAGAGCTTGTCTCATTGAGAATGTCCTACCAGCATCTGCCATAGCAGCATAAAGCACCTGTGAGCTTGGAATAGCAGGATTAATAAGAGGAACTCTATCGACAATAACGAGGTTATTAGTCAGATGTAAAGGATAGATATCACCACTGCCTCCTGGATAAAAGAGAAAATCAATTGGGCCAGCTTGCTCAGATAAGTCGGTATAGAGAGAAAAAAGCCCATCTCTTGCTTGTCTTGCTGCACTGGCATTACGCTCAGGGTGAAGCCAACTTGGAAAAGTTAATCCCTCAATAAACCTGCCAGAGCGAACTATGCGAGTTGCTGAAGATTCGGGCTCTTTATAGACTCTATCTCTTCTTCCGGGGCCACGTCTTTCGAAAAATACTTGTTGATCTCTTTCTCCTGCCATGAGCATATTCTATCTTAAAAACAAAGGAAAATCAAACTATAGGTTGATTTGAGGGAGAAAATTGTAGCCTGTGATAAAATGCATCAGGTAACTGTCCAATAAATCCCATAAAAAAATCATCCAAAAAAAATTTCTGCTTTATTGATATAGTTTGAGCTATTGCTTTCACTATTAGCATTATTATATAGTTTCTCCTGTGAGCAGCGTTGATGGTTATAGACAGTCTGTCCAAGTAAATGAAAGATCATTAGGTCATCGTACAGAATCTGTTGTTGATAGACTTGCATCTTATCTTCCCCCTCCCGAACTTCTTGCTGCATATCCTTCTCCTGGACCTGTTGAACATGAACGTAGAGAAAGATATCAAGCAAAACGGCCAGGATGTGATTATTCTCTTGTTGCCTATCAAGGAAAAATGATAGTTGTACCAGCATGGCACCCTCTCAATACAGAATCTCAAATTGCACATGCCAATCAATATGGTACTGGAATGTTTGAGGGAGGAAGCGTTGAACCAGTCACTAATGAGGCAGGAGAAATTGTGGGGGCAAATGCTATTTTAGTTGAAGCTCGTTTGAATAGAATGTTTGGTCGCTCTGTGGAAGGTAGACCAGGAATTGTTCCACCTGTGCCACGAGCAGAATTTGAACAAGCAATGCTTGACTATGCTGCAATTTTAGGAAGAAAAGTGTTGGTAACACCAGATGGTCATGTCGCAAGAGCCTATCTACGACCATCTATGGCACCAGGAGAAGGAGCGTTAGGAATTGGAGTAAAAGATCAAGTAATTAATGCTGCTGTAGAAGCATGGACATGGCCATATTATTTTTCTGATCCAGAACGTGTCTATGGAGGCTCTGGATTAGTTGTCTCTGCTGGTCCCAATCAAAGACTAAGCCCAATCCACGGCAAACATGCTTCTAATTATGGTGATGCAGCAAGAGTAGGAAACCTTGCGCGAGCTGTAGGAGCAGATGAAGCATTATACTTTGGGCCATATACTGTGAATAGAGACGGATCAAGAGGAAAAAGAGAAGTAACCCTTGATGACTTTAGAAGGGGAAGAGCAGATATCAGTATCCCTCAAACTCTTCAAAGTCTTGTTATTGCGGATGGACCAGGAGAAGAAGTAATGGCAATAACAGTAGATGGAGAAATTTGGCTTCCTCCAATGGATGTAAATAGACTTGGTGGAACAACTGCAGATTATGTCATGAAGCATTTAGCCCCTTCTCTTGGCCTTAGAGTCAAAGAACGAAGATTTAGTCTCAGAGATATTGCACAACCAGACAATCCAACTGGAAAAATAGCAGGTCTTCTTTTTGCAGGGAATGCTTCACGTCTTGCTCCTATAGGGGAAATTAGGCTCCAAGGAATTCATGGTGAACAAATTGGAGAATATCATTTACCAATTCCAGAAGACATGAGACGTCTTGTTGATAGATATGAAAGAGAGGTTCGAGGACAAGTAGAACCATCAGATCCTTCTCTTCTTACACCTATTGATTTGGACGGCGGAGAACAAGCACGAGCCATCCTCGACCAAGTTTATGCTGCTTGGTTTGAATAATTCTTTTTCCTTTACAAGAGGCTTGTGATTCCACGCATTACAGGAGTAGTGACGTAATCTAGAATAAGTTTTACTGGAGGAAATTTTGCTACAATCTCAGAATTTACCAGCGGAAGTGTGCGAATGCTCTATTAGCTTCTGCTTGTCTGTGGGTATTGTCTCGCTTCTTCATTGCTTCGCCCTTACCTTCAAGAGCATCAAGCATTTCAGCAACTAATTTTTCACTAAATTTGTGATATTCACTATTTGGTCTACTCTTTGCAGCTTCTAAGACCCATCTCATTGCAACAGCTGTCTTTCGATCTCCTTTTACTTCAACAGGAACCTGATAATTAGCTCCTCCAATACGTCGAGCCTTAATTTCAACTTTTGGACCAATAGTATCAAGGACTTTAAGGAAAGTCTCAAGTGGATCAAGACCTTTTTCCTTGAAAAGATTCATCATGTCATAGACTAATCTCTCAGCAACAGTCTTTTTGCCATCAACCATGACATAATTAATGAATTTTGTTACAACAGGACTACCATAAAGCTTGTCTGCTGTTACTATTCTTTTATCTGCTTTTTTATGTCTCATATATTATTTCCTTATGCTTGCTTCGCCTGTGGCTTCTTTGTGCCGTATTTACTTCGTGATCTCTTTCTACTTTCTACTCCTGCCAAATCAAATTTACCTCGGACAATATGGTATTTCACACCTGGCAAATCTTTCACACGACCGCCTCTAACAAGGACGATACCGTGCTCAGAAAGACTGTGACCAATACCTTGAATGTATGCGGTTACTTCAGTTCTATTGGAAAGCTTCACTCTTGCAACTTTTCGAAGAGCTGAATTAGGCTTTTTAGGTGTCATAGTCTTAACTAAGGTAACAACTCCACGCTTTTGTGGAGATTCGGTTGCTTTGTAGACTCGATCTTTAGCATTGTAACTTCGTCGCAAAGCTGTAGCTCGAATCTTCTTCTGCTTTTTCTTTCTTCCTTTATTAACTAATTGAGATAATGTTGGCATAATAATCTAACTGAACAATTATACCTCAGCTTGAGGGGTAACTTCAAGCGTGGAACCAAGAGGAGCTTCTTCTGCAGCTTCTTCTGCTTCCTGAGGTGTGTTTTTCCCTTCAACTGGGATAAGTCGACCAATAATAACATTTTCTTTAAGACCGATAAGGAAGTCTTCTCGTCCTTCGAGTGCTGCATCAGTCAAGACTTTGGTTGTCTCTTGGAATGAAGCTGCTGAAAGCCATGAGTCTGAGAAAAGAGCAGCCTTGGTAATACCCAAGATTTGTTGTCGTGCAGTTGCTGGTTCGCCACCTTGTGCGAGTGTTTCTGCATTTACTTCTTCAAATCGACTTGCTGTAACATGATCACCTGGAACAAGTGGTGTATCTCCAACAGTCTCGATGGCAACCTTGTCAGACATCTTTCGAAGGATAATTTCGAAATGTTTATCATTAATTGCAATACCTTGTGATTCGTATACTTTCTGTGCTTCAGTCAAGATGTATTGCTGACCAGAAAGGATACCTTTAACTTTGATAACTTCTTTAGGATCAAGATAGCCTCGTGCCAAAGCTGTACCTGCTGCAATTTCTTGACCATCCTTGACTGCGAGTTCTGAAGCAAGTGGAACGAAGTATTCTTGTACTTCAACTGGCTTCATCTTAGTATTCTTAATAACTATCTTGTAGCCATCATCTGTTGTCTCGATACTAACTTTACCTGAGATTTCAGCAACTGGGGAAAGATTTTTTGGTGTTCTCATTTCAAACAGTTCTTCAACTCTTGGTAAGCCTTGGGTCACGTCACTCATAACAACTCCTCCAAAGTGTCGGACACGCATGGTAAGCTGTGTACCTGGTTCTCCGATGGATTGAGCTGCAACGACACCGACTGGTACACCAAAATCAACTGTTTGCTTTGTTGAGAAATCCCAACCATAACACTTTTGGCAAAGTCCATAGGTCAACTTGCAAGAAAGTGGTGATCTGATAACTACTTCCTCAAGCTCTGCATCCATGATAGCTTTAGCTGCTTCAGTTGAGATCTCTTCATTTGCCTCAACAATAACTTTTTTGGTCTTTTTATTACTAATCTTTTCTGCTGCAACTCGGCCAGTAATTCGATCTGCAAAAGATGATGTTCGCTCTGGATCATTTGCATAGACAGTAATACCTTCTGTGGTACCACAATCTACTTCTCGGATGATGACATCATGAGCTGCATCAACAAGTCTTCGGGTAAGATAACCTGCATTAGCGGTCTTCAAAGCTGAGTCAGTCAAACCTTTTCGAGAACCTCTTGCTGAAGCAACGTACTCGAAAATTGAAAGACCTTCTCGGAAGTTAGACTTAATAGGAAGTTCAACGATTTTACCCATTGGATCAAGAATAAGACCTCTCATAGCAGAAAGCTGCTTGAGCTGTTCTTTTCCTGCACGAGCTCCTTCTGAATTAATAATGGTCTTAACAATACTCTTGTCTGTGAGTGAATTCCAGGTAAGGTCTGCAATTTCATCTGTTGTCTTAAGCCAGACATCATTTGAAAGTCTCTTCTTTTCTTCAATAGTGATAAGTCCTTTTTGATATTCTTCTTCAATCTTTGCAACTTTCTTTTCACCCTCTTCAATAAGCTTATTTTTCTCTTTAACCATCACATTATCAAAAACAGAGACAGAAATACCTGAGACTGTTGCTCCCCAGAAGCCAAGACTCTTCACTCGGTCAATAAGATCTGCAACTTCTTGAGATGTGTAGGTTGTAAGAGCTTTGGTAATAAGTCTCTTAATACCTGATGCTTTAATGCCTTCATTCATATATTCCATTCCTGAAAGAAGGATTTCATTGAATTTAAGTCTTCCAACGGTTGTTTCAATAGTCTCTTGCTTGTTACCATTTTGTACTCTGACCATAATTGGTTGTCGAAGAGCAACTTTGTGCAAATTGTAAGCAAGAAGTGCTTCATGAAGATCTGCAAAAAGTGGCATATCTTCTTTCTTCAACGACTCATCCATAGTAGTGATGTAGTAAATACCAAGAGCCATCTCCTTATTTGGAAGGGTAATTGGTGTACCATCAGCTGGCTTTAAGAGATTGTTTTGTGGCATCATAAGCTCAATAGCTTCTTTTTGTGCCTTCTCAGAAAGTGGAATATGAACAGCCATCTGGTCACCGTCAAAGTCAGCGTTGTAACCTGCACAAACACAAGGGTGAAGTGCGATAGCTGATCCTTCGATAAGTCTTGGGAAGAATGCTTGGATACCTAATTTGTGCAATGTAGGAGCACGGTTAAGTAACACAGGGTGATTTCTTGTGATCTCTTCCAAGATATCAAAGACTTCTGGTGGCCTCTTCTCAATAAATCTCTTTGCACTTTTAATGTTTGGTGCAAATCCTCTTACAATAACTTCTCGCAAAACGAATGGCTTAAACATCTCAAGAGCCATCTCTTTTGGAAGTCCACATTCGTTAAGCTTGAGTTCTGGTCCAACAACGATAACAGATCGTCCTGAGTAATCAACACGCTTTCCAAGAAGATTTTGTCGGAAGCGGCCCTGCTTTCCACGAAGCATGTCTGAAAGACTTCGAAGTGGTGAACCAACAACTTGATTTGCTCTCTGAGATGCATCAATAAGGGCATCTACTGACTCTTGAAGCATTCTTTTTTCATTTCGAAGAATGATTTCTGGTGCACCAAGAAGCATTAAGTGCTTCAAACGATTATTTCTATTGATAACTCTTCTATACAAATCATTCAAATCTGATGTTGCAAATCGTCCACCTGCAAGTTGAACCATAGGTCGAAGGTCTGGTGGAATAACTGGCAAAACAGTGATAATCATTGCTGCTGGATTAACACCAGCTTTTTTCATAGCTTCAATAAGTCGAAG
>PRDT01000050.1 GCA_003173995.1 Candidatus Levyibacteriota bacterium
AAGATATTTGCAGACATGGAGGTGCTTGCTTTAAAAGGGCAGTCTATGGTGTGTGCTGGTAGGACTCATGGTCAGCATGCGGTGCCAATAACATTTGGATTTAAAGTTGCAGGGTGGATTGAGGAATATAGCAACCATATTACGAGACTGCATGAAGTAGAGCCTCGTGTCTTTACTGCAATGATGGGTGGTGCTGTTGGGAATTATGCTTCCCTTGGTGTCAAAGGACCAGCAGTGCAGAAAGAAATGGCACGTATTTTGAAATTAAAGCCGATGCATATACCATCTCGCTCGGTCTCAGACTTTCGTGCAGAATATGTGTGTATTCTCGGACTCATTGCCGCAACAAGTGGCAAAATTGCAAAAGAAATATATCTTCTTATGCAACCAGAATTTGACGAGGTGAGCGAGCCAGTTCCAGCAGGGACCATAGGAAGCTCTACTATGCCTCACAAACGCAATCCCCAACTTGCCGATGATTGTATTGCCATCTCTGCGCAAATTCGCTCTCTTATCACCTTTGCCTTGGAAGGCATGCTCTCAGATCATGAAGCAAATGGAGGGTATTATGATATTGCAGATGATGCTATAAAAAGAGCATGCATTCTCACCGGAGATCTTCTCACTCGCATGCATGTTATTTTGTCGGGGCTTACACTCAATGAAAAAAGAATGCGCACAAATATAGACATTACTGGAGGGTTAATTATGTCAGAGGCAATTATGTTGGCGCTTGGCAAGACGCTTGGGAGACAAGATGCTCATGAAATTATTTATGACATTGTTCAAAAAGGAGTGGGAAGTGGTCAAACATTTCAAGAAATGCTTTCATCCAATCCGCATGTTGTGGCTCATGTTAATGAGAAGACACGCTTAAAATTACTCAATCCCTTGACTCATATTGGTCTTTCTGCAAAAATAGCTAGCCAAGCAGCCAGAAAAGCCCACAAATTATCCATAAAGTTACAGAAGATTTAAAATTGAAGAGTATCTAATGCTTCTGCAATGACAAGGGCATGTTCTGCTCCTTTTGCTTCTTCATGATTCCACACTGCTGACAGCATAGTCTGAGCGAAACAATATTTGAGTACGCGTTGAGGATCAAAATGCAATTCCTCAGAAAGAATAAGGATTCTTTTTCTCAGAACTGTTTGGATATCAGGTATTTTTCTCATTTTTTCATACGGGTTACGGATCATTGCTGCTGTTTCATAGCATGGTTCAGCTGCAATACCCTTTGGGTCAATAGCCAACCATTCAGAACGGTGAGAAGATAAGACATTATCATGATGTAAGTCGCCATGAACAAGTACTGACTCTTTTGCTGTCGCGAGAAGTTCTTCAAAAAGGATATTTGCTTTTTCAACAAGGTGGATAGGCAATGGGCCTTTTGATCCTTTTTCTTTGATATATCTAGGTAATCCTTGCATCCAGTCTTTGAGTGGTATAAATGAATGTTTAGCTGGAAGCGGCTTCCATAAAGCTTTCATTACTTTTGCCAGGATTCTTGTAGCCTCATCATCGTCTTCAAGTGAGCTCAGCGGTATACCTGGAGTAACTTGCTCTATAAGCATAACAGCATTGTCCCTGTCTTCTTGTAATAAGAGTTCTATTCCTTCTCCATTAAATACTTCTAAGGCGCTAATTTCTGTTTGAAATTCTTTGTCTTTTGGAAAACCTATTTTTAAGACAACAGTGGTTCCATCTGTAGAAGTTGCAGGGGCAACGTAATTATAAGAAAGAGTAAAAGGTGGGAGTACTTGGATAGACCATTTTTTCTCATACTTTTTAATAATATCTGGAATATTATCCAGCCATGCTTTTCCTTCTTCACCATGACTTAAAGCGTTTTGTACAAAGAGATTACTCATAGAAGAAGTATATCAAAGGTTTTGACTTTAAGTTAATTTGTTATACTTACTCTAATGAACTCTCATGCTCCTATTTGGGTAGTTGCAGGACCTCCTGGTGGAGGCAAATCAACAGTGGCAGATATGCTTCTCTCAATGCTTTCTCCAACACCTGCACTTTTGGATAAGGACACGCTCTATAGCCGGTTTGTAACAGCAATACTTACCGCATCAGATAGACTTGTTGGTGAACGAGAAGGCCCTTGGTATGACGAACACATCAAAGTACATGAATATGCAGGCCTAACAGACACAGCCCGAGAAATTAGTGCAAAAGGTTGCCCTGTCCTTCTCTCAGCTCCATTTACTCACCAAATACACGACTTAGCTGCCTGGAATGAGTGGGTAGAGCAGTTAGGTGGAGAGCCAGTAAGACTTGTCTGGGTGAAATCCGATGCAGAGACTTTAAAGCATAATATTCTTGAGCGCAAATCTGAAAGAGATGCGATGAAGCTTGCAAATTTTCAGGAGTTTATCAAATATATGCAAATTGATAAAGAGCCAGTAGCCCCTCATATCACTGTAGATAATAGACTCTCAGCAAGAGACAGCTTGAGAGAACAACTCCAGAGACTTGTCACACACTTCTAAGATGTGAGCCCTTCAACAATTGAAAGTACACGGTGAGTATAATAAATTGCTCTTTCTACTAAGTCCTCGTCTTGAGGAGGTTCGATAAGTTGATGTACTTCCATTGTAGTGCTTGGGCCAAATTTTCCAAGTACAGAAGCATCATAACGAGCTGGATAACTATATGTTCTTTCGGAGACCTGTCTTACTATTTCAAACGTTGTTCCTTCACCAAAACCATCTGCTGCTAAGCAGAATGCCACAAAATCAAATATTCCTCTGACAAATCCTTGTCTCAACACTTGTTCCTCTTCAGAGGATAATCCAAGATTTTCAACCCAGTTAGTAGCATTACCATAACTGCTCATTGCTTTGGCTTTATCTGCATCGGGTAATAGCCTTAAGACTAAAGGGAGTAATGAAAAAGAAAGTGCATCACCCGATGCACCCTCCCGTGCTTCTTGTTCTGCAACTTCTCGAGTTGAGACATGTCTAATCCCTATCATTCCATTTAACTGAGATATCCTTGATAAGTCCACTCGATGGGCAGAGAGTCTTTGATAGACCGCCTCTCTTCTTTCAACTGAAGGATTAGCTAATAACCTCATTTGAGCATATCTCTCCATAGTAATTGATGATTGTAGCAAAAAGACTAATAAGAATCCACCTATGAGGAACACGCAGCAGATAACTTTTTCAGATGGCATTCGTATTTGCTATACTCATGAATATGCGAACAATTCAAAGGACTATTGTCTCGGCTTTAATTTACTCCAAAGATAATAAGCTTCTTATGGGGAAAAAAGACCCAGAAAAAGGTGGTGTCTATAATGACTGTTGGCACATACCTGGAGGTGGAGTTGATGAAGGAGAGGAAAAGCTTGATGCTCTTAAAAGAGAAATGTTAGAAGAGATAGGAATTGATATTTCAGAGCATGATGTAGAGTTCGTCACAGACAAAGATACAGGTACATCAGAGAAAACACTTCCGAGTGGTGAGAAAGTCATCGCAGAAATGCAATTTAATGTTTACAAGATAATGCTGGATAAAAATAGTAGTGAAATAGAATTAGCTCCAGGTGGAGATTTGGTAGAACTTCGATGGTTTGCTATTTCAGAGCTTGCAAAAGTGAAGCTAACCCCTCCATCGACAAAGTATTTTAGGGAAATTGGATATATAAATTAAGACTGAGAAGCTAGTTATAGCACTAATCTCATTGTTTTGGCTGTTCCAGGAACTTTTTCAAAACCTCTTCGAGCAAGGGAAGCAATGTGATGACCATACCCAATCCCAACAGGAATTGCCTCAACTTGTAGGAGATGGAAATTGGCTGCTGAGACTTTTAATCGATCAGTGACTGGTCCTAGAAAGAGTCTTCTTCGTCTATACTGTGGATGTATATATGCATCGCTAAAGCTCCCTCTTGTACCATCTGTATCTCCCCATGCTCTCCTCAGAGTGCCATAACCTACAGGCAATTCTCCATCATATGCGACAACAATTGCTAAAATGGCCCCATTTCGATCCGCAGCTTCTTTAAATCTTTCTTTTGCTCCATGAGTTATTCCAAATACTTCACCTGAGAAATGTTCATTCATTTCTGCGAGAGCATCATCATTACCTTCAAGGTTAAGATGGCCTGCTTGATCTCTTTCAAAGGTTACAAAGCGTAAATTGTCCTCGTGATTTGTCATTGTGGCATTTTACCATTGAAGAAAGGAGATCTCAATATGGAGGTCCTAAGTAACTTTGTAGAAACTATTTCTTCTACGAATCTTTTATAGTAATTCTTGCGTTTTTGCAAGTAATAATTGTATGTCGCCCATTGACATAGGGATAGATGCGCTATCTTGTTGGTATTTTCCGGCAAGGATTGGTTCTTGGGCAAGCCGTCTCCTAAAATAGGTAAAGTCATACATAACATTGTTATTACTTAACGGTTTTTTTTCTTGTTGCAAGAGTGCGGATGTAACAACGGTTGCACCAGGAATTTTATATATATCTGGGTCTGCAAGTGTATATAAAATCACTTGGTCCTGTGGCATAAGTATTCCGTTTCTATCTGGTCGTAAAACTCTATTTCCTGCAGAAAGCCAAGCCCCAAATCCATCAGAACTAACTGTTAAATCAGATGCGTACAAATGAGCGCTCATCTTATTAATATCTCCTGTTACTACATTATCTACGCTATCTCCATATGCGCTTGGTGACTGATTGCGGTTTTGTTGTAAAAATTCTATATGATCAACTGGAAAGTCCCTTGAGGTTACCCAACCTCGCTCTATCTCTTCGGTAAGGAAGGGTTTATCTGTAACAACAGTAATATGTGCAGTTGCATCATGTTGCCGAATGAAGCGTGCAATTATTTCAACTTGAGCATCTGTAAATCTTTTTGCCATGGAGCCTCCAAACTGGGTAATGACTATGTTTCTTTGCCCTTGCATTTCCATTGTTCTTCTTATTCTTTCGCCATCTGCAATAACTTGGGGTTTATCATAATTTTTAAAAGCACCAAGCTCCATTTGAATAGGTTGGGGAGCGTAATCAAGGTCGTGCGGGTCAATACGTATGCCAAATGCACATGCTGCCATTAAGTATAGTCGTTGCTGAAATGGGTGTTTATCGGGAGAAATTAATCTGTCACTCGTTTCAAGAGGTGAGATGTAAAAGTCTGATTTATCTGATTCTTCAAGTGTATCTCTGGTATGCAAATCAATTTGAGTTTCAGGAAGCCCAAATTCTCTACATGCTCTTTGTAATACTTGCATATGTACCCAGACATTTATCATGTCATCCCCATTCGCATTCTTTTGAAGAATATAAATTGGTTTACCACTTCTTAGCTGTTTTTCTAATCTGGCACGATTTTTGGCCACTTCAAAGCTTAATGGCTTTTCCTGTAGATGATATGCTAATAATCTGTCTTTGTTCATAATAGATAAAGGGAATTATACCTTCAAGAGAATCAATAATCAACCTATAGTGGTGGTAGGCTCTCAGTAGCTTTGTTGGAACCTACTTTCAATTTGATATGATAATTGCATGTCAGAGATTGGTCCAGCTAATCAAATACCACCAAGAGATGCACTACCTCCTATATCGCAACCAGTAGGGAAGCCGGATATAGGTACAGAACTATTACGTACAATTGATAGAGACAAAATCAGAGACCGTTTTACCCAAAAGTGTAGAGATGTCATTGTCTCTATTCAGGCTAGTCAGGGAAGTATAAATAAAATACCTTTTGGCCCTTTACGTAAGAGAATTCTCACAAGTGCAAATAGATTTCTAGATACTTTTGCAAACGATGCAGGAGAACCTAATGCCCAAGCAATAGGTACATTGGTAGATACATTAATTCCAAAGATAGATATTGTATCAACTGATGAGCTTCTTTCTACAGCAAGAGCTGTAGTGGATGATAGCGTTTCAGATGAAATAGTTCTTTATATGCCAAGTAATAAAGCAAGAGAAATAAAGGATGGTGGCTTTGGAGATGCACAAGAACAATTTACATCTGACGGTTCATATAACAGCAATCAATTCATGGCAAAATTAGTAGCACGTTATGCTGAGATGCAAGGAAAACATGTTCGACTCATTACAGATAGAGATGTTAGGCATTATAACAATATAGTGATGATAGATGACGTTGCATATTCTGGTTCACAACATGCAGGGGTAATTGAACGCTTACCATTCTTCGGACATCCAAAACGATTTCATTTATATCTTGCTGGATCAACAAAAAGAGCTGTGGGGAAAATTAGGGAGGCGACTTTGCTAAATCCTATGCTTGCGATGAGCTTAGCAATTCATCCAGGGAGAAGAATAGAAAATTTACGAGAAGCACTGGCAGATAATGAGGAAGCTATGAATTTTTTCTATGCATCTGGATTATTTACTAGTTTCTTTGAGGAAAGCATGGGGGTTCCTTTTTGGATCAAGCGGTTAAGAAATGCAAGAGAATATATAAGAGAATTGACTTTGACAATTACTGAAACAAAAACACCCGATACCATAAGTTTTCCAAGTGGATTAGCTGCAGGTTTACCAAGAACTACTGAAGACAATGGATATCCTCTTGTAAGTTCACTAAATTTTGGAAAATAAAACAGAAGAATTTGCAGTAATTTCAGCAATAACGTTTATATAAACTAAATGTGGCAGGGGTGGAGGGAATTCCCACAAGGGGACTAGCTTCTGCGAAGCGTCGCTTCGATTCTCAACTCCTTATACTAAAAAGCTCAGGCAAAAGCCTGAGTTTTTACTATGCAGGGGTGGAGGGAATCGAGTCACAAGTTCTCGCTTTGCTCGACTCGCGACCCCGCCTCCTGCGCTATCGCTTCGTCCGGCAGTTCGATTCCTCTCTTGAAGACAAAAAAATCCAGGCACAATGCCTGGCTTCTTTGTCTTGCAGGGGTGGAGGGAATCGAACCCCCAGTCGCGGTTTTGGAGACCGCTGGTTTACCGTTAACCGACACCCCCATTATTCAGAAAGCAATATGGCTAGTATAACACGTGAGGACTATCACGCAAAATAGCATATGGCCCATGTTCCAAATAAAGAAGGCGTTCCTTCTCTCCACAAGCAGATATGCTATTTTAGCTTTTCGGTTTCTTTATGATCGGTAGTCTTTTTACAATGTTTGCAGTACTTCTTAAGAAGTAACTTTTCCTCTGTATTAATTTTATTTCTCTGGGAAATATAATTTCGATTTTTACAAACAGTGCAGACAAGTCCTACTGTGATTCTATGTTCTCCTTTTTTTGGCATAAAATATATTCCTCCTTTCTTCCTAGTTGTCTTGCAAGAGCAGCTCTGAAATTACTTTGAGCATTATACCAGATTTGAGCCGAAGATGGGAATCGGACCCATGGCCTAGTTCTTACCAAGAACTCGCTCTACCACTGAGCCACTTCGGCAGTTTACTTTTGAATTCAGAAAAGAAGGATTTGGTCACAAGTTCTCGCTTTGCTCGGCTCGCGTTCCACGCTTGTCAAGCAAGCGATCTCGCTTTGCTCCGATCCTCGCCTCCTTCGGCTTTGCCTCAGTCCGGCATTCAAATCCATTCTTCCAAATAAAATATTTCCCCTATTGGGCAAATATTTTATTTGTGCTGAGTGAAGGATTTGAACCTCCGCAGGCCTTTCGGCCGCCTGATCTACAGTCAGGTGCGATTGACCACTCCGCCAACTCAGCTTATTTGGTCATATTTTCTATTTATCTGGAGCCGTCTGTCGGATTTGAACCGACGACCTGCTGTTTACAAAACAGCTGCTCTACCGCTGAGCTAAGACGGCTAGTATTACCCCTAATGGACTCTGTGTTCTTTTTAGGCAGGGAACAGCTGCTCTTTACGCCGTGCCCTCCAGGCGAACTCCTTCGCTACGCTTCGTCCGTTTGCGTGAGCTAAGACGGCCAATGGATTGTTTTTCTCAATAAGAAGAACAACTCAATATTATCCTTTTGGGATACTTGTGATTTTACCAAAATAGAGGGTAGTGGGGCAAGCTACAAAGTTACTGTTGGTCATGCTTAGCCATAAAAAAACGAGCAACACGCTTTCCAGCGGCTCGTTTGTCCTTGGACAGAATAAAAATTGGCTAAGAATTTATTCTTAGCATCAGGGCAATTTTTGTTGCAGAGGAATTAGCTCCGCTAATGCTATCTGATAAAGTGCCAAACGCACATGCAATAAATTCGCTCCTTCGTATCGAAACGGTTGAAAATTTCCCCAGAGCAGTTAGTAGGGAGAATCACTTCCTAGCCAAAGCTAGAAAGACCTATTCCTCGTTTTCCTTATAAGTAAGGAATACCTCACTGCGTATGAAATTGTCGAGGAAAAATACTTCAATAGTCTCGATTACCAAAGAGCAAAATAACTGTAATTCTTTTTCCCCGAAGTGTCAATAACTCAGAGTAATCTTACGGAGCAAGCTCTTGCCAGGCAGCATTTTTATGCTTGATAAAGGCTGGAGCATTTAAGATAAAATCAGGTCTAAATGTAATAACATCTATAGGGCAGGTTAAATCTCCCAAACAGAGATCCCTGTCATTTTGGAAGGTACCTCCAAGGTGATAGGCATTTACTACAACAGATCCTGCGATATTGACCCTCAAATCTTTAGAAGAACCATCAATATTACAGTGATTCCCAGCTGTATATGCTGTCTTAATCCAAAAAGTTCTATCAGCGCTAAAAAAGCCTTCAAGGTTGGAGGTAGTAGTATTAATAGAAGCCACTCCTACAGTTGGATCAACAATAATGTCACGAGATGAAGAAATGGTGAGGGTTGATCCAATTGGAGTAGTAATATCACCTTTGATTGTCAAATCTCCATTTACGAGTAAGACAATATGCGTATCTGCTGGTACGGTGAGGGAATTAAGGGTCATTGCACCATTCGCGATATATACACCGCTTTGTGTAATGTTTGGAGAACAATTATTGAGGACAGCACAACCAGGAACTGTTGTAATAGCTGTTGGCGTAATAGCATTTTGGGTAGCAACAGCTGATAAATATTCGTAGGAAGAACGAATAATAGTATTGTTAACAGGAGTAAAATTCTCTGGATTGGTAGTACCGCCAACTACCCAATTATTCACGTTTGCCTGACCATTACCAAAGTCATAACTTGAATTACCTGAGAAAACAATACCCGGATTGGAACATGTACTAGCGCTTTGGCATGTTGCTACAGCACCATCAGCGCAACCACAGGCTGCTGAAGAAGGAATTGTATCAACAAAACCGCTATCATTTCGCAGATCACTACAATATCCTTGGAACCAAACAAATTCATTTGTAATACCAAAGTCTGCGTCGGATATGTTACCAGAAGCATCACATTGTGCATCATGAACATTATTGGTATTACAGAGAGAAGTAAGAGGGTTCTG
Organism: Candidatus Levyibacteriota bacterium; assembly: GCA_003173995.1. Taxonomy (GTDB): domain Bacteria; phylum Patescibacteriota; class Microgenomatia; order Levybacterales; family UBA12049; genus PRDT01. The sequence continues at coordinate 9,389 of PRDT01000050.1, forward strand.
CTTACCAATAGTGACACTCATGGAAGGAGGTATAGGGTAGGTCATCTCGTAGCCAGTAGGAGGGGAATAGGTAAGAGTATAGGTTCCTGATTCCAATTGTGCCCCTGAGGTAAATGTCCCTCCTGATAGGTCCATCGGTGATATGCTTGTTGGTCCTGAGAGAGAAACAGAACCTGATCCAGCATACAACACATCGCTGCCTCCATTATTAAAATATTGATTTTTATCAATATCATTATAAACTCTGCCAGAAATGGTATATGTTGGTGTATAAAAGAAATTTACTCCAGTAGCTGGAGGACCAACCGTGACATTTTGTGAAGCTGATCCAACGACAACATAATTACCAGCGGGCATACTGAAGGTAACAGGCCAGGTGCCTTGTGAAACATAATTAATTGTGTAGCTTCCATCAGCTTGTGTGTATCCTGTTTTACCATTGGCAGTGACAGCAATATTAGCTGGTGTACCGTCATCGCTCGCATCATATACACCATTATGGTTATAATCTTCATACACATGACCACTGATAGTGCCAGGAGTATAATTGATTGTACAGTCTATCGTGTGATTGCCATTATTGATAGAACATCCACTTCCACCTCCATTGCCACCAGCTGTGTAAGGATTTGGAGAGTTAGGATTCCATGAATTACCACAAATGTATCCTTGGTTACATGGTTCATTATTCGAGGCATTATTTGGCGTAAGAGTAAAAGAGTCACCAAGATGGACGATAGTATTATTTGAAGCATCTCCAGAGCCATTCGTTGTAACTGTTGTCTGTGTCCCTCTTCTGTTATCGCTAATAACAACATCCACATTTGCAAGTGCAGCATTCGTAGTAACATCACGGGTATGGACAGTTACAGTCATGGGGGGAGCAAGGGTATCACATGCTGATTGTCCACAGGGAGCTGATGTACAGGTGTAGTTAGGAGGTAAATTACCGAGAGCTCCACAATTAGCTCTATTACAGATAACAGTCTTATTTGGACAGTCTCCTTCCATTGGATAAACGCCATCTGCATCATATCTTGCACATGCATTGAGGCTACCATTTGCATCACAACAGGTTTTATATGGCTGACTTCCATAATTTGCACAGTTACAGTCTCCCCAGCGCAAGGTGGTGTCTCCAGCATTCAGACACTTATCCCCAGTTGAGCACTGGTCACTACCATACTTCCATACCCAGTCACAATTTCCCGCAATTTGCACACACTGTGCATTATATCTTGTCCAAGCAGTACCTCCTCTGCAGCAATCTGTATTATTTCCTCCACACAAATCGCATTGACCTCCATTATCTCCAAGATCACAAATGCCAGGATCGGGGTCTGAGCATCCTGTTGCACAAACTGGATATCCTCCACATCTATCAGTATCGCAAATGAGATATGCATATGCTGAGTGTATGGAAAAGAGAAAATATAAAAGTAAGAAAGGCAACACAATGACTAAATATTGCAGTTTTTTCATAGCTATTTTGGTGCCAAAATTTTTTCTAATTCTTGTGATGCCTCTTCAACAATAGGTTGGGTAGGAGTATTGTGATTGCCATGTTGGCCATACACGAGATAGGCAACTTGCCTTGCAAGTGTTACAGCAAAGTTATAATTTCCTGAATAAGGAATATTTTTGTCAGAAGCAATTCTACCAATAATTGTTCCTTTTCTAATGGGAAGAGAGATATAAGGTGCACCGTCATAGAGGAACCCATAAATATGGTCAAGATCTTGAGTGCGTTGAGAGTGAGCTACCTCATTCAAAATAAATCCACCCTGTTTGGTTATCTGTCCTGAAGAGTCTTTATATGGAACAGTTGCAGGAGACAAATCCCCATCCGTTGGGGCAAAAATGGGAGTACCAGGAGGCAATTTATATACCGCTATTTTTTTTCCTATAAACCCTGGTGAGTATATATTATAGGGAATAAAAGTAACAGTTTTGCAATATTTTTCCTCAAGAATCAAGCAAGTTCCTGGGTGAGGCTTGCCACTGAGGGCGTCTTGTATTTGGGTAAAAAGGGAAGGATTGACAAGAAATGCTCCGCCAACAAAAACAACGAGTAAGGCAAGTATAATGCACGTACCAAAAATAATCCTCTTTGAGCGGGACATATATACATGATACTTAATCTAAAAGATGAGTGTCAAGAAGGGGAAGACTAGGCAGCTGGTACATTTGGAGTACCCATCAAGAATACTGGAACACCATTAACATTCAAGATTTGATTGTGCAGATCGGCTCCATCGCCAGACTTAAGTCCATAGGTAATATGGACATCTTGTCCTTTTGATGTACCGACAGTATCTCCAAAACTATATGTGTGATGTGCATGACGAACTTGGCCATCAGGTACATATACTTCAATATAGTCAGAAGCATGTCCAGGAGTCATTGAGTCATTGTGAACTAGCTCCCAGTCAGTCATAAGTCCTTCAGAAGGTGGCCATATAGAATTCAAAGCGGTAAATCCTGTTGTGCCTGGTCGGATATTTCGAATGGTAAGATCAGAACCGTTCGCGCTAATAGTAATTAATCCTGCTCCTGTTACTTCAGGACTATTTGGATCAATTGAAATATCAACGCTTCCTTTTGCTTGACTTAAATCAGCAGCAAGTACAATAGTACTACCTGGCTTACCATCCATGAGCTTGGTAACAACTTCAGGAACAAATCCAATAGCACCTGTCTTAGTCCCATCTTCCTTCACTTCAGGAACATATTGACCAATAGCTTTACCATTGAGTTCTGCACCGTAGATATCACTAGTTGCATATAATATTACTTTTCCACTATGGACTTCTGCTCTTGTATCAGCAATCATTGGTACATCATAAGAAACACCATTAACTTCACAAGAATCTTGATGGTCAGAAGCTACTCGACAAACATCTGGTGGATTAACAGGGACCGGAGTTACTCCTTCACCTGGACCGGGGGTGGGGGTACCGGTACCAGTACCTGTGCCTCCGTCAGCACCTGGACCAACTTGAGTCCTTCCACAATTACTGAGAAGGACAGGGACAAGAGCAAGAGTCAAAATAGACCCAGCTATTGTAAGTTTTCCAAATGTGCTTCTTTCTCGTGCACTCATTCCAGAAGCTCGTCGTGTAGATTTAGATGCGTCTGATCCAGACATTTGTGCGCCTGCTGCGTTATCTGGTGTATTTGTTAATCTATCTCCCATATGTTGACTTATAGTTTGGCTATAAGCAGTTATACGTTATAGCACTTTCAGGTATACTTGTCAAGTTATTGCCTAATTTTTACCCTTTTCATCTACATCATATAGTTTGTAGACGAAGAAAGTAAGCGATTGCGATAATGATGGAAAAGAGAAAAAAGAGAGAAGTAAGAAAGCTGTAATAAAACAGTATGAACAGAAGTATATTGTATCTGTTTCACCATGTAGGTTTGTGACCCTTATTAGGTATAGTTGTTTTTGCGAAAGTTGTCAATAGGAAGTTAGCTAGCTAAGGAGTTGCTGGACTACTTTTCTTCTGACTTGTCTTTTCAGTTCTTCAAATTCTTCTCCAGCTTGGTTGATGTACCATACATCAGGATTGACTGCCCCAAAAGCAGTTATGCCAGCTACAGGATTGGACATAGGTTGCTTTGTCCAGCGAGTACGCTCAAGGAATTTAATTCTGCCTAATTGCTCACTCCATGCAGTATCTACTGTCTCAAAAAATATCCGTCTTTCATCTTCTAAGACTTGTCTGGCAGCTTCTCTCTCTTGAGCCTGATTGCTTAAGAAACTACCTGTTGTTGGTATTGATGGCTTTTTTGCATCTTCACGAGCAAGTGTTCTCTCAATATAGACATCTCTCAAAATAGGTAGAAAAATCTCTCGTACTTTTCCTTCATAGAGTAATTTTCTATCTTCAGGATCAAGTTGGTCTAGGCTATAGGCAGAATAACGATTACCATTCAAGACTCTCATTACTGAGTGAAGGTATCTTTGTAAATCTACATCGATAAATTCTCGAGGTACAAGTTCGTATATTTGCTCGAGTACATCATCTGCTAAGCTGTCTCTCTTATCAAGAGGGACAGTATCAAATCGAGATTCATAATCACGGAAAATATCATCAATAGTCATTTCAAGGAATGTATCGATGTATACATCTAGATGGTCTGCTTGAAGGATAGCCTCTCTGTCCGTATAAATAGCGTTGCGTTGCTCATTGTAGACTTGATAGCTCTCCCTCATATTTTTTCTCCCACTTGCTCCTTGACGAGCAATTATTCCTTGGCATTCACGAATACGTTCAAGAGCTGCTGCTCCTTCTATATAGTCACTTCCAAGACGGATCATTTCATCTTGTTCAAAGCCAGCGTGTTTGGTTCCCCAGGCTCTCTTATAGAGAAG
>PRDT01000006.1 GCA_003173995.1 Candidatus Levyibacteriota bacterium
AGAAAGTTTCATGCTTCTCATAAGAGTAGATTGCTGCAGAAAGATAGAGAACATTATTCTCAATTTGGTTGGAAGGTGCCATTAGATCTCGAATATGTTTGGCCAGTAAGGAATAAGAAATGAGACTTCTAATATGCGGCGATCGTAAATGGAAGAATAAGAAACGTATCTTTAGATTATTGAAATCAAATAAGCAAAGGATAGATGTTGTAATCGAAGGCGATGCTACAGGTGCAGATAAGTTAGCCGGTGAATGTTGTATGAAATTAGGTATACCTTATTTTGCAATGCCAGCGCATTGGGATTTCTACAAAAAGGCTGCAGGACCTATTAGAAACAGCTGGATGTTAAAATTCGGTAAGCCAGATGAAGTTTGGGCTTTTCATTCCGATATAAAGAATTCTAAAGGCACCGCCGATATGGTTAAGCGTGCGAAACGCGAAGGTATTGTTGTAAGGATTTTTGAGAAATGATGAGGTTAGATCATGAATGTAATCGAACCAGGTCATATTTACGAAGTTCATCAATTAGATGGAGATGGAACTCCATTGCGTATAACATTTGTAAATAGAGACGGAACAGGCGGCGCAACGCACGAAGGAACACAGACGCAAGAAATACTTCGAGTGATAATTAGTTTGTTTTCAGTTCTTATCGATCGTACTAATCATTGCGATGCATGTCTACCTTGGCCTGGTAATGAAAGAATAATTAAGGCAATGTCAGAAGCTCAGCGTCAAGCTAGATTAGCGATTGTATTTCATGAACAAAGAGTTTTAGAACGACTTGTCGATAAAGGTACTTTAGATCCTGCTTTAGTTCCTTTTATGGAAAATGGACATTGGCAAACTCCAAGGATGGGTGTTGGTCAAGTTCTAAAAGCTTTGCCACCCGAAGACGTTGGTGTTTAAAAGATTCGTACGGATGCAGAAAGGAATGGACTCTCCATTGTAAGCATCGACTGTACGACTAGAACGGAGATGAAACACTCTCCGTTCGATGGGCCCGTAGCTCAATCGGTTAGAGCAGTGGCCTCATAAGCCATGTGTTGAGAGTTCAAATCTCTCCGGGCCCACCAACTGGTGTGGAGCAGTAGTTCAATCTAAAAGGCAAACGCATGGATCCAATACTAAAGAGTAAAGTAATCAAAGCATTGCGTAAAGATAGAAAGATTAGAAAAGGAGTAACGAAATATTCTCGTAATATAGTTGTACATCTAACAGAAGAACAGTATCGTTACCTAGATTCGAAAAGAAAAGTAGGTACTAAGAATGGTTTAGGTTCTTACATGCGAAAGCTCTTAATCATCGATATGGAGCGTAATGTATGAGTTCTTTTCAAAAAGGTGCTTCTTTAGTCTCTGGCGGAAGTCAACCAGCAGTGCGTGCTTCAGAACATCCAGAACTTGTTAGTAGTTGGACTTCTGTAATGCCAGCTCCTAACGATTTCTATTGGGCAAGAAAAGGTTCGGATGGTGATCCTATAGTAGTACATATATACGAAATAGCTTTCGATAACGAAACTCGTAAGTATATTTCTTTTATAGGTTGCGAAGACGATTATAACGAGCAAGAAGCTAAAGAAAAAGAATACGAATTTTATCCAATTCCATTAACATCACCAGTGTAAGAAAGGTAACTATCGATGGTGCTACCTAACGAAATATTAGCTGCAGATGCGAGTAATGCTCAGTATCAAAAGGAAAAAGCTTTGGAAGATCGTGTTTCTAAACTAGAAAAGAAATTCAAGAAGAAAAAGAAGTCTAAGCCAAAGTTTGATAAAAGCACTTTTGCGTTTATTACGGGTTGCAAGTCAGAAAAGTGGCCTCCGCAAAGGACAGTAGATAAACATGTTAGACTTATTGCGGATCAGTACAGAGACAATGGTTTCGTACTTACTGGAGGATCTAGAGAGATCGAGAAAAAGGTTGTTCGAGCCTGTAAAGCGAACAAACTACGATGCCTTATTTACCCTGCCAATTTCGAAATCCTCTCAGGAGCAAGTGCCGAACAACTTAGAAACGCAGACATCTTTAGAGTGTTTAAGCCTCAAGATGTCATTCTCTTTTCAGTTAAAGACATAGAAAAAGATTCAGTTTTAGAACATGTAGTAAAGCTTTCTTTGAAAGCCGGTTCTACTCTTAAGAAAAATGTAAAAGGTGTTTAACTATGGATGTAGTGCTGGTGGACGCTAAGAATTGTGTTTATAGGCATGGATTTACTAGAGCTCACTTAAAGACAGCAGATGGGAAGTATACAGGAGCACTGTTTGGAGTGCTTAGCTGTCTTATTCGTTTGAGCAGATACTATCCTAAAGCCGCTTTTGTATTTTGCTGGGATGGAGAAGAGACTTTCAAAAGTTGGCGTCATAGTATTTGCAAGACCTATAAATGCAAGAGAGCAAAAAAGCCAAGCGATGTTCCACCAGAAGTAGGAATAATTTTAAAGCAAATTCCCTTGATTAAGAAGATATTGACCATATTAGGATTTGCTCAATTCGAAGTAGCTAATTTAGAAGCAGATGATTTGATAGGTGTCATAGCTTCATCCTTATATAAGCGTTCAGATGTAAAACGCGTGCTGATCTATAGTATGGATAAAGATTACTATGGGCTAGTGAATAAGAAAATTCAAGTAGTAAGAGATTTAGATAAATCTTCGCAGTGCGAAGCGTTACAAGCTGCAGGTATAAAAAAGAAGTTCGGTGTTCATCCTAGAGATTGGGTAAAGTATAGAGCACTAATTGGAGATCCATCAGATTCGATAAAATCGCCATTGCCAAAAGTAGGAAAGGTGCGTGCGCTTAAACTTTTAAAAGAAGGCTTAGATCCATCGAATAAGATTCCGATTTCTAAATTAGAAAAGAAATACAACGAACATTGGAAAAACGTGCACATGAATTATCGCATATCAAAGATTGTTACAGATCATAAATTTAAGCATTTGCCCGCACATGCTAAAGAAGCACTAAAGGTGATAGTTAAACGTGTTGATAAATCTTTGTCATGTATTAGACGAAATAATAAATGCCATGACAAGTTGCATTATAAAAGATTTTTGCAATTGTGTTCTGATTATGAATTACATTGGATTATAGAGCATCGTGATGACATATGGCGTTTAGGTTGGTAAAGCCAGATATTAGAAAATAGTAAACATCTACCTCACTAGAAAATTTAGGTTGTTCTCTAGTACCCTAGTCTGTTATCATAGTAGTAACCTCTATTTACTTAAAGTTCTTTATAGTTCGTGTAATTACCGATGCAAAACTAGAGCTTTACTCATTTCTCAAGGTTAGGAGCTCTTGCTCGAGATGCCAAGAAAGTTGGAAGTTGCTCTAAGAAAAGGCGATGTGAGTCAAGTAGAAGGGATCATCGCAGAACATGCACATGCAACCTGGAAAAAACTTCCAGAGTATACGAAGTCTTATATGTCATTTGATGATGTGATGTCAGCAGGAATCAATCATACAGTAACAAATATAGCAAAATACTTTAAGAGTAATCATAAATCAAAATTGAAAGGTTACGTTAGAGTTTATAAAGGTGAAGAGTCTACAGAGACGACAACTTATATTTATGCAGCATTAAAGAATTTCTATAGCAGTATGCTTGAAGAAGCCTATGCCGATAAACGAGTAGGTGTAGAAGGAAATCGTGTAAAAGTTTTGTCCGCAGATTCTACGCTTGTAGATCATAAAGGAACGCCAGTTCTTTTGTTTGATGCTATTAGGCGAAACATGCGTCATTCTTTTGAAGACGCAATAATTTTAAGAATAGATGCCGAACGTGCTTTTTTGAAAGTGTATTCTCAAGCTTCTCCTCATTTGCGCAAGCATCTGATTAATTGGTGTATCCAGCCTTCTGTTACAAAGTACAAGCTCTCTGGAAGCAAATTTGTAAAAGCAAAAAGAGAGTTTCGTAATAATGACTTTGGCAAGATTCTTACAAGCGAGATAGTAGATAATATTCAGAATGATGTTATCTGCCGTTCGCAAATTGTGGTAAGAATCTTAAAGGACACCAGATTCCGTACAATAGTAAAGAGCCGAGTTCTGGAAAAGGAACTGTTACCTGCAGTCCACGATCCAGAACAACGCGAATACTTTGACCTAAGTTTGCTGAGTATTTAGGTGATCTATGCCAAGAGGTTCACCGAAAATTTTCGAGTGCTTACTGTGTTCAGACGGGTACAGTAAGACAGACGCGCTGAAGGGGAGGTTCTATGCGGTAACAGGCATTTGTAGACGCTGTTATATAAAAATGGCAAAGCAACCCGCTGCTGTTTCATGTTTTGGTAAATTACCAAAAGGTAGATTGCATGGCTATTCTAAGAAAAGCGTAGCATGTAATCTACTTTGTCCGGATAGACAAGTTTGTTCTGAATACATTCAAATCAAAAGAGAGGAATAAAAGAAAAATGGCAAGCACAACTAAGAAGAAGGCAAACAAGAAGGGTAAAGGCTCAACCAAAGACGATGATGAAGTAGACGACGATGAAGTTCTAAACGATCTCGACGATGACGATGACGACGACGATGACGAACCTAAGAAAAAGAAGTCTAAGTCAAAGAAGTCTAAGAAGTCAGACGATGACGACGATGACGACGATGATGACGATGACGACGATGACGACGACGATGATGACTCTGATTCGGACGATGACGAAGACGACGATGATGACTCTGATTCGGACGATGACGATGACGACGATGATGACGACGATGACGACGACGATGACGAACCTAAGAAAAAGAAGTCTAAGTCAAAGAAGTCAAAGAAGTCCGATGACGATGATGACGACGATGATGACGATGATGACGACGATGATTCTGATGACGATGATGATGACGACGAGAAGCCTGCTAAGAAGTCTAAGAAAAAGGCTGCGAAGAAGGCTCCAAAGAAGTCTAAGTCAAAGAAGTCTAAGTCAAAGAAGTCTAAGAAGTCCGACGATGACGATGATGAGGAAGAGGAAAAGCCCAAGAAGAAGAGCGGTAAGTCCGCAGCAGGTCCGTATCGCGATTCTTCTATCATGGGCAAGGCTTGGAAGTTGGCTCTTGAAGGTGTCTCCATCAAGAAGCTTACAGCACTCGCCGAAAAGGAAGGAAACGATCCTAAGCGAATCGTTCGCGCTTTGAAGCGTGGTAAGAATAAGAAAGGCTTTACTTGGAAGATCGAAGAAGGTAAAGGTACTTTGAAGATCTTTTCAGTAAAGAAGAAGTAGAACATTATCGTTTTACTTTTTAGCCAGCGGCTTAGTCCAACGGCAAACTAGGCGACAGAGAAGGAACTGTAAACTTAGTAAGGGCTTGTTGCTTGTATAAGGCAAGCCCTTACTGTAACCGCAATAGACCCAAGGAGAATTACCGTGACCATCCCCATAACTTTCACCATGACAGGTCAAGTAGATCCAGCATTAATAACAGGACCACAAGGTCCTATCGGTCCGCAAGGAGTACAAGGGCCACAAGGAATACCAGGTCAAGCCGGAGCACAAGGTGCCGCAGGACCGCAAGGACCGCCAAGTATTCCGGCAATTCCTTCGAATGCAATTTGCTCTGGAGTACTCGACAACTATTCAGGTGCACCATGGAACGTAACACACGATGCAGCAACGCCAGGTACAACGGCGAATATGGCAACTGCATATGTCGATGCAATCAACGGGCGTAACTTTCACTTTGATTACACCGGACAGGCTGGTGTACGATTCTCGTTATTCTTTGATTCTGATACAAGCTCTCAGCATTTTTGCTATGATGTTCAAGTCAGATTTACCGACCCGAGTCAAATTCTAAATATGGAACTAGATATGAATCAGGTCCTGTCGGATGGACGAACTGCAATATTTGATTGTCAGTGCGCATCAGGAAGTAAGACGTGGGAGGTTAATGCTTGGCATCCCTCTAGGATTATAGGTAATCCGCAGCAATGGGGCACAGGCTGGAAT
>PRDT01000053.1 GCA_003173995.1 Candidatus Levyibacteriota bacterium
TGGGAGTCACTCCTTAATCAACTAGAAAATTTGCGAAACGATAGTCCAGTACTCAATGATCAGGTAGTAGAAATTATGGAAAACAAAGCAGACAAATTACGTTCATTGAATTCACCATTCCCTCAAACAGAATATGATTTACAGAAGGCATTAAATAACACACCTGAGTGATTACTTAATTTTCAGAAGTTCAATTTCAAAAATAAGTGTTGCAAAGCCAGGAATTTCTCCAGCTCCATATTTTCCATATCCAAATTCGTGAGGGATGGTAAGCTTCCTTTTGCCGCCGACTTTCATCCCAGGAATTCCCATGTCCCATCCTTTGATAACATATCCAACACCAATTGCGGTCTCAAAAGGTTCGCCTCTATCTTTTGAACTATCAAACTTTGTTCCGTCCTCAAGCCATCCTGTGTAGTGAACAACAACATGATCACCATCTTTGACTATTTCACCAGTTCCAACTTTTATATCCTCAATTTGTAATCCTTTTTCTTTTTGCTTTTGTTTGGCTGCCATAACTCTAGTATACCAAATATTTTCACATTTTCTCAAAGAATTTTGTGCCTCGTGCTTACTTTAGCCTCGATTTTTTGATATAATTACTGATATGACGCCTAAATTTACCATCATTCTTTTCTATAAATATGTGTCCATCGAGCACCCAGAGGCGCTGATGAAAGAGCAAAAAGCACTCTGTCAGCATTTGGGACTTACAGGGCGCATGATTATTGCAAAAGAAGGGATTAATGCAACGCTTGAAGGAACGACCGAGCAGATTGAGGAGTATCTCAAAGACTTTTTATCACGTCCTGAATTTGCTAATGTACACATTAAGAAAAGTGAAGGTACAGGGAATGCCTTCCCAAAGCTTTCCGTTAAAGTGCGTCCAGAAATTGTTGCAACCCATCTTCAGGAGCGAGACATTGATCCAAATAAAACCACTGGCAAATATCTGACTGCTGAAGAATTGCATGAATGGTTTGACACAGGAAAAGAATTCTATATTGTTGATATGCGAAATGATTTTGAGCAAGCTGTAGGGATGTTTCGTAAGTCTCTTAAATCCGGCATGGGTAATTTTAGAGATTTGCCAAAAGTCTTAGATAGTCTGGAGCATCTTCGCAACAAAACAATTTTAACTGTCTGCACTGGTGGAGTGAGATGTGAGAAAGCATCGGGTTTCTTGGTTGCAAATGGATTTGCTGATGTATACCAATTATATGGTGGTATTGTGACATACATGGAAAAATATCCAGGAGAGGATTTTATCGGGTCACTGTATGTTTTTGATAATAGACTCGTGATGGGTTTTAACATGGATGATCCGAAGAGAGAAGTACTTGGGAAATGTGTTGTTTGTAACAATCCATCAGAGCACTTCATTAATTGTAAAGATGGATTTTGTCATAGGCATTTTATTGTCTGTGAGAATTGTCTTGCCGGAGAAGATGCTATTCTTTGTCCAATGGGGTGTCGAGATTATTCACATGAGCATCCAGAACTTTTTGCTTCAATATAACGTAGCTCACTTGACATTTCTGCTATACTAAGATAATGGGTGACATGCCAAAATTACCAAAAGACCCGAAGTTTATGACTGAGGAAGACTGGAAAAAAGTCCTAACCCCTGAACAGTATCATACCCTTCGCCGAAGTGGAACAGAATATCCATTTTCAGGTAAGTTCTTTAATTTTTTTGATGATGGGATGTATCATTGCGCTGCATGCGGTCAGGCACTTTTTTCTTCTGACACGAAATTTGATAGTAATTGTGGATGGCCAGCTTTTGATAGTTCGTTGAAAGGAAATGTTACCCTTCATGATGATAATAGTTATGGCATGCATAGAGTAGAGGTTAGATGCAGTAAGTGTGGAAGTCATTTAGTGCATGTATTTGATGTAGATGATGTAAAAACAGGAAAATGGTTTTGCATTAATTCCGCAGCCCTTGATTTCAAGCCTCAGGTAAAATAACATGCTTCAGAATTTACAAAAAGACCTTCGAAAACTTGCTAATCCTAAAAAGGCAAAAGTATTATCTGGATTTTTTAAGACAGGAAAAAGTCAATATGGTGCAGGAGACATTTTTATTGGCGTAACAGTACCAGATAGTCGAAATATTGCCAAAAAATATAAAAAACTGTCTTTTTCAGATACAGAAAAGTTATTGACGTCTCCAATTCATGAAGAACGATTAATAGCACTTTTGATACTTGTTGAAAATTTTCAAAAGGGGACAACACAAGAGAGAGAGAACATTTTTGATTTCTATGTTTCACACACAAAATATATTAATAATTGGGATTTGGTCGATTTGTCAGCAGATAAAATAGTTGGTGGATGGTTACTAGATAAAGATTGGAGTGCTCTCCGGACATTAGCAAAATCTAGTATCCTGTGGGAAAAACGAATTGCAATGATTGCAACATATCAGTTTCTTAAAGAAAAGAAAATAATTGAGCCAACATTTGTTATTGCAGACATGTTGCTTCACGATTCACATGATCTTATCCAAAAGGCAGTTGGGTGGATGCTTCGAGAAGCGGGTAAAAGAGTGAGTGAGGAAAAAGAAAGGGAATTCTTAAAGAGTCGCTATGCAACTATGCCACGAACAGCACTTCGTTATGCTATCGAAAGATTTGCTGAAAAAGACAGAAAATCCTATCTTCTGGGAAGAATATAATTTTGCATTTATCTTGTGGGAGTGAGATAATATGGTTATGGATAATACACCAATGCCAGAGCCAAAGCACAGTAAATCTCCTAGTGTCGTTATAGCTCTTATTGTGCTTATTCTTGTTGTTTTACTTTCTTCCGGAACATATGTCCTTGGCCTGAGACGTGTGACTGTTAGTCCTATTGCACGATTAGTTATTCCAACGCCTACTAACATACCAACACCAACACCTGTCATGTATGCAGCTCCAACTATTGAAGTTTCATCACCTGAGGCAAGTATGACAAAATATATAGATACAGATGTTCCATTCACGATTATGTATCCAAAGAGTTGGACATTGAAAAAAACATATGGAAAAGGAATACAAAAATCAGCACCAACCGATGTTGTGACAGCAATAGAAGTAGGTAACGGAGGAAGTACATTTGTGATTGACCTTATCGATCCAAAGTCTGCAACATCTATTGTCAATTGGTGGAAGACCGGTTCGCACACAGCAATGGATGTTACACAACCTAATTTTTCATTCAGAGGCCTTGATGCAATTAAAGTGAGTAGTACTCCAGGTGGTAATCCGCCTGCAAGAGTACAAGACGAGACATACTTCTTGTACAAAGGCTATGTTTATTTCCTCAGTATGCAATATAATCCATATGCTATAGATACTGATTTGGTAAATATCTACAACTCCATGCTTCTTGCACAGTAGTCCTCAGTATTACCATATTGACAACCTAACTTAGCAGGTACATGATTAATATTGTATGCTTCATAAGTTAGTAAAAAAGGCTGGTCCTGACTATCACATTGTCATTAATTCTCTTGTTCTTCTGGGGTCTCTTATTGTCTTAACTCTTTTTGTCTACATGGTGTGGAAGCATTTACTTCTTAAAGGTGCTGTACGACTCTTTGTGTATCAAGCAGAAGTTGCAACAAAGCAACGATATGTAGGAGCGGACGCAACAGAAGATGCACAAATGGTAGCAGCAACAATAGCTTCTGTACCATCTGATAAATCTCTTTTTTCAAATAAAAAAGAATTAGAAAATTATGTCACTGTTGTCTCAAAGACAGCAAAAAGAGATGTCGTTGTAATGGATAAAAACGCAACAATTCTTGCTGACACAAAGGCAGCAAATATTGGCAGACTGTATGTCTTTCCAGACAATGCTAATAATACATTGCAAGACGGTAATCCTCGACGATTTACTGAATTAAGTAATGATTATCCAAGTGGTATTGATGAGGTAGTAGTACCGGTAAAAAATAGCGCAGGGGAGATAGTTGGTGCTGTTGTTATGTCTACGTCAAATATCTTTGCTAACTAATCTCCAAAATATACTTCAGGTGCAGGTACATATTTTTTTGCAAAAATATCTGCTGATTGCTCTTGTTCTTCAATTTCTTTTTTCGCTTGTTTGACCAGCGTAGAATTTCGGTGTCCCAGCATAACATGTCCTATTTCATGAGCGATAGAATAATTAATCTGCATATTGTCTTGAGAAAGAAGATCGTCACTTAAAAAAATAAGATGTTGATCTTTTAAGTCGTTGCCGGTAAATGTAAATGCCCATGCATCCTCCATTGAGGTGACAAACCAACAATTTTTGGTAACAAAGGATATGGTCTCATCTGGCATTTTAGCAAGTACTTCTATAACATGTTGTTTCATTTTGTCTGTCCCAACAAGTTTGCCATTGAATGATTCAAAGATAGTTGCGAATGGTTCGGCAAGTTGCATCTATACGATTATACCAATTGAAATATGTTTTTTACGTGAGATTTTTGATATGAGTTAGTAAATCCTATAGTTGAATTTGCATCTTATTTTTAGTATAATCCCGACTATGGCATCACATGATTTACCAGCAGTTTATTTCCCACCAGAAGTAGCTCAAGTTGAGCGAGCTGTTGAAGGAGAATTACCTCTCCGTCAGCAATTAGAACAGCGTATGGAGCAACTGATGCAGGCTGCTCGAGAACAATTCGGAACTGAAGATTTTACTACACGAGAAGTAGAATATATTGCTCGAGATCTTCTTATTGAATATGATTGGGCTCAAGAAAATGGTAGAGGGGTCGAGTATAGTCTTCCAGGTAGCTTTGTTCGTTTGACCTCTGACCCAAACGGTGGAAATGCTGCAGAGACAGCTCAGCATTTCATTTTTGGACAGCTTGTCCAAACGGATGTTCCATCAATTGAAATGTCACCTGATTGGCTGAGGCGTGGTACTCACAGACATTATTACGCAACAAACCTTCCTGGTAGATTTTTTATTGAAGATACATGGACAGACGGTGATTATGTAGGTGCTTCACCAATAAGGATACATACGCTTAGGATAATAGAAAATTTGGGGAGTCCTAAAGAAGCATATCGACTTGCGGGTCCTGTACAAAAGTAACCTTCTCGTAATTGACAAACGGATAGTTTTGCTCCATGCTATTAGAGGCTTACGATCAACAGAAGCGGATACATGAAATATTCACTACAGTGTCCTAGTTGTACATACGTTATTGAGACAAATGCAGCCAATGATCCAGAGGCTACAGAGAAATTAATTCTTCTTTTACAGGCTCACCAGACACAATCCCATCCAGAAGCCATGGCAGCACCAGAAAACACACTGAGAGCTATTGTGATGACCTACATGAGGAAAGAAGGATTATTCTAAAGAGTTGTCTGGGTTAGCTGGTTTATCAGCAGGCCTCGCGAATACCACAAATCGTTGTAAATCCGCAAATCCTGTACAGGTATAGAGAATGAGTGTTTCATCTTTTTGGTCTGTTAGAATATCAGTCTGATGAGGATCTACTGTCATTGTTTGGGTTACTTTATAGGTATGATTTTTCCCATCAGCTGTAGTGATAAGAATTTCTTCCCCAACAGAGGTGTAGGGAAGTGAACCAAATCTATCAAGAGTATTGTGTGCATAGATAATAATAGGACCACTTTCGCCAGGACGAGCTGAAATAGCCAAATGAGATGCTCCATTGCCATCTATTTGCCAATCACCATCTTGGATTGCTGTTTCTTGAATAGGAAGCAAAATGTGAAGGTCTTTAATAGTAACAAAGGTTGGTCTATTGGTTAGGGCTGTCTCAATACGTGGGGCTGGTTTGAAGTAAAAGGAAAGCTTGGATGCTTCATGTGCCTTCCATCCAAGGGAAACCACAATAAGAAGAATACCAATTATCCAAAAGAATTTCGTCTTACCTGGTAGGGATTTGAGAAAGCGCTTGAGGGATTTACTGAAAGGTTCGACCTTTCGTTGACGCACTTTCTTTGACTTAAGCTTTTCTCTCTTTGGCATAGGCAGCTCCTCCGAGGACCATAGACATTATACCGCCTAGCAATGCTAAATTCATAGCATTATCTGTAAATACACCGGTGTCAGCAAAGGTACTTGCGCCCAAAACAGCTTGCTGTGGAGCTTTTGTGCACTCTGGGCAACTTGATCGTCCATCAGACTTACCATCTGAAGGATTGTTTGGTTGTTGACCTTCTCCGCCACCATTTGATGGTGTTGGGGTTGCTGTAGGTGCATTAGTTGGTGTTACAGTTGATCCAGCTGTAGGTGTAGGAGTAACAGTTGGTGTTGCACCTGCTGTTGGTGTAGCAGTTGGTGCTTGAGTTGGAGTAACTGGTGCTTTACATCCATTAGCAATCCAACTTACTTGACCAAGATTTTTTCCTGGATAAGTGCAGGTACTGAATGAATAACTTGGAATAATATCATTTGAATGACCATCATGTCCTGCTGC